>CAJXVQ010000100.1 GCA_913060685.1 uncultured Verrucomicrobiales bacterium | reverse complement strand
TGGTCGTGCTCCGCCTCATGGTCGTGCTCCGCCTCATGGTCGTGCTCCGCCTCATGGTCGTGCTCCGCTTCATGGTCGTGCTCCGCTTCATGGTCGTGCTCCGCTTCGTGGTCGTGCTCCGCTTCGTGGTCGTGCTCAACTTCGTGGTCGTGCCCTGCGTGGGGATCTTCAGACCCACTACGTGAAGGTGATGCGGGATGGTTGTGCCCTTCATGGCCATGGCCCTCATGCCCTTCCCATCCCTCGTGAACGGCTTCGATACCCTCCAAAGAGACATGGATTGCCCGATCAACCGGAGTTCCGGTTGCTTTCAAAATCCCCACGACTTTGAACGGCTTGTCCGCGTGTTCGACAAAACTCACTTCGCCCGATCCGTGCGCGAGGACGATCTCCTCTCCGAGTTCATAGCCCAACTTACGGGCCACCTCCGCTCCCAAAACCGCATCATAGGTTTCAGCAAAGCGCTCGCCGGAAGCCAACTCAAGTGACTGCTTCTTCCCATACTTGTAGTGGTCGAAGTAGTCACCCGTCGTCCCCAGAACCCGATAGCCCTTGTGCGAGTCTCCAAGACTGATCGGAATCGTCCAAGCGACCTGCGGGTTCGCGGCAATCTTCTCATAAGATTCCCAGGAAATATTCTGCGTCGCGTTTCCGATCCGGAAGACACTTGAAAGCAGCAAGGAAACGTCACCTGTTCGCGCGCCCACGATCAGATCAGTTCCCGAGATCGTATTCGTGAAGCCTTCCCGTGCCTCGGTCCGCATCCGTTCCACGCCAAGCAGCAGGGCCACTCCCAGCGAAAGCGAGATCACAGTGAGGATCACCGTAAATCGGCGTTGCTTGATCGATTTCCAACTCAAGCCCAGCGCCATCATTCGGAGCCTCCTTTCAGGCGATAGGTTTGATCAAACAACCCTGCCAAGCGCGAATCATGACTCACAAAAACCAAGGTCGATTTGGATCGGGCACATTCATCGAACAACAAATTCACAAACCCCTCGCTATGGCCCTCGTCCAGAGAGGAAGTGGGCTCATCTGCTAAAATCAATTCGGGCGCGCCAATCAGAGCCCGCGCGGCCGCGACCCGTTGCTGTTGCCCCACACTTAACCTGGTGACTTTCCGATCCGCCAGCTTCCCCATCCCAAGCTGCTCCAGCAAACGCCGGGCCTCTTTTTCAGGGTCACCAACACGGTCTCTTCGCTTTTTTGAAAAACGCAGGGGAAGGGTAACATTCTCGATCACCGAAAGATACGGAATCAGATTGAACATCTGAAAAATGTAGCCGGTGTGGTCCGCCCGGAAGCGATCCCGGCCTGACGCACTCATTCCGCCGACATTCTCATCAAGCAACTTCACTGATCCCTTTTGTGGAACCAACACTCCTGCCAGCAAGCCAAGCAGCGTGCTCTTGCCACTTCCGCTGCACCCTTCGATGAACCATCGCTCGCCCGGTTCCACCTTCAATTCGTCGATCACCAGCTCCGGCGATTCGATATCCTCCCATGCAAAGCTGATCGATTCGAGTGCGATCGCAGGCATTTTAATCTCGGTATTTTCGGGGCGAGACATCATTTGAATTTCATCAGAATCATTTTTGAACTCAATAGCAATCGACCGAGGTCGCCTACAACGAAATCTTACAATCCGGTAAGGCCTTCTGGATTTTGCGGCGACCCTCGTCGGATATTTTGAGACAATTGCTGATGTCAAGGTAGTTCAATCCACTCATGGTTTCCAAAGAAAGCAACACTTCGTCGGTCAGATTCGGACACCCTTGCAGGGTCAACTCCTTCAGCTTCGTATTCCCTGCCAACTTCGCGATCCCGGCATTGGTAATGGTCCGGCAATGATCCAGGTAAAGCGCCTCAATCGAATTGGAGGCCGTAACGAAGTCCAAGCCACCGTCCGTGAGATGATGACAATCTGCCAGATTCAACTCCCGGAGCTTCGGCATCCCGGACAGAATCTGTAGTCCGGAACCGGTGAGGCCTTTGAGGTGCCAGAGGTTCAGGACTTCCAGAGCACGCAAGTTTTTCAAATAGAGGATCCCTTCGTCGGTGAAGAGATCGTTGTCGGAAACATTCAATTCCCGCAAGGTCACGTTCCGGCCGATACTCTTGAGGCTCTCGTTCGTCAGCGCCCGGATACACCCGACGCTCAAAGTCTCCACCTTCGGCATACGGCCCAAGGCAATGATCCCCTTGTCGGTCATCGGCAGGCACTGGAATAAATTCACATTTACCACATTATCCCGGCAGGGAAATATCTCGAAAGCGGCGTCGGTCAGTTGCTTCGATTCCACCAAGTAAAGATTTTGCACCGACTCCGGAAAAACGAGCCCTTCACCTTTGTGCCACCAACAGAACCCCATGTTGAGATCCCTCAGGTTCTTCTGATTCTTGAAGACCGCCATGAAGGCCTCGTCCAGAAGTCCGTGGCATCCATAGACATTCAGTTGCTCCAGCTTCTTCAATCCAGACAAGGCCTTTAATCCCAACTTCAATCCACCATGGCCGTTGAGATCCAAGGACCGCAACTCTGTAAAACCAGCCAGGCCCGCCAAGCCTTCATCAGTCAGACCTCCCCGCCCACAGGACAAGTCCAGGACCTTCAGTGTCTTCTTACAGTTCAAGATTTCCAGCTGTTCCCCGGTCAAGGTGGAGGAGTTGCTGAGATCCAACTCTTCCAGCGGGAAGTCCTTGATGAGCTCCAGGACGGTGGAAATTTCCGCCGGTGAGGACAAACTCTGTATCCCAAGAACCTTCAAGCGATTGAGGTCCTTCAACACCGCATAGCCATCCGAAGTCAAGGTGTGTGAGTCCACCCGCAACTCTTCCAACCAAGTCGCTTTGGCCAGAGGCGCGATATCGCGGTCCGACAGTCCTCCTCCGCGGAGATCCAATTTCTTCAATGATCGATTCTCGCTGAGTTTGGTCACTTCAGCCAAAGACAGACGCTGACCACGCTCGTGCACATACGAGTTGGAGTCTTGCGCCAAGCCCTGACCCAGACCCAGACCCAGACCCAGACCCAACAGCAATAGAAAAAGAAGGCAGATACGCATCGTTTGTTAGACCAGTAATTCGCTCAATGGACCACTCTGCATCTCGAGTTTCCCCAAAGCCATGTCCGGCTGTCCGAAATGATCCTGAGGCACACCCGCCACGTGCGTGACAGTGGTCAGCCAGTTTCCGATCGTCTCCTTGTGATTGGCAGAACCGTAACGAGGATAGGCTAAGTAACGTCCCTGCGAATTGAGTGCGCCACCACTGTTGCCCAGCACAAACATCGGCCACTCGGTCGCCGAAGCATGGTGCTTGTCGGAGTTGTCGCTGACATAAACGATCATGGTATTGTCGAGCATCGTCCCGTCCCCTTCCGGGATATTCTCCAGTTTAGCGGCCATGTCTGCAATCAGCTTGACATGATAGGTTCGGATCATGTTCCGACAATCTTGGGCGCTCAGATCACCACTGCTCGAGCCGTGCCCGATCGAGTGCACTTTGGGAGTGATCCCCAAACCTTGATAAGAGGAATCCAGACTATCACAGTGCAAGGTCACCACGTTGCTGATCCCACTGATCATCGCTGCGGCGGCCATGTCGAAGTGTGCTTCCATATGATCCGTCGTGACATTCGACTGATACTTATCGATCACCTCGGGAGCATTCTTGCGCAGCACATCCTGCATCGAGATCAGCTTCATCCGTCGGTCCCGAAGGGCTTCAAATCCGCTGAGGTAGTGCCCAAGCTTCTCGCGCTCCGCTCCCGGTAATTCCTTCTGGAGCTTCTTGATATCGGCACCCATGGCATCGAGCACATTCCCGGTTCGGGTATACTTTTTCTTAATGTCCCCACCCGCTGCAATACTTCCATAAAGGTTCTGGTAAGCCATCGCGGGATCGCACTGAAATGGAAGCTGACGCCCCGGCCCTGCCGCCGAGATTGCCGGATAGGCCGTCCCCTGACTCCCGTTCCCCATCTTCAAGCCGATGTGATTGAACACCGAAGGAAATTTATTCGCGAGATACCCATCGATGGTCGCCGCAGTTGGCGGTGTCACCCCCGTGGACTTGTAGGCACCGAGCGCGCCATACCAGGAATTGTGACCGCTCGAGCACATCTTGCCACTCAGCCCCTGAATGATCGTGAGCTTTTCGCGAAAGGCCTCCAAAGGCTTCAAGCTCTCGGGCAGGACTCTCCCCGCCAAACTTGAGTCGACCAAGGTATCTCCCCCATGCGTCAGACCCTCCGGATTCAAATACTCGGCCTGGAGACCGCTCCCCTTCACCACAAAGACAAACCGCTTGGGGAGCTTCCCGACTTCAGCGGCATGCAAATGGCTCAGAAATGGCGACAAAGCCGTCGCTCCGGCTCCGAGGGTCACCCCCTTTAGTAAATCTCTTCGGCTGATCATAATTTTTTCTCCCTTAACACTACTTCCGATACAAAAATGAATCCGAGGTGAGCAAACTCACCAAGAGCTCTTTAAAACTCCCGTTGGACTCCAGGTATACCCGATCCATCTCGATCAAGGTCTTCGAATCCCGGAGGACTTCATTTCGCCCCATCCAATAACGAAAGACGTGCCGAATAAAGCTCTGCCGGGCGAGGTCCGAATTGGCGATCCGCCCGATCATCTCGCGTAAATTCTCCACCTTCCCATGCAATGCGGGATCGATGGCGTGGGAGATTTTCCCCGTGGTATCCACGGGCTTGCCGATTTCAGTCTCTCTGAACCGGCCCACATGATTGAAGGCCTCGAAGGGCATTCCCAGGGTGTTCATCTTCTTGTGGCAACGCCAACATTCCTCTTCTTCCACCACTTCGAAGCGCTCCCGAAGCGTCCGGTGTTCATCATCCGGCACCTTTGCATCCACCGTGATCGGAAGATCCATCACGTAGCCCGCGAGAAGCTTTTCGCGAATCCACTTTCCCCTCCGCACCGGGTCATTGTCGAAGTTGCCACTGTGCGCCACCAGCCAACTTGGTTGGGTGAGGATACCGAATCGTTGCCCGGCAGGCGGGGTCAGAGCCTTCTTCGCTCCCCGCTCACTGGTATACTCGCTCTCAAAGGGATCCATGTTGTAGGCCTGCAAACCATGGGATCGGGCATACTTTTCCTTTCCTCCGCCCTTCTTGGAGTTCTTTGGATCATTCGTGCCATTCCAATAGGCAACGTAGACCTTCTCCGTCGTCAGCAATTCCCGAAGCACGTCCTTGTCCTCCTTCAAAACATGCAGGACCAAAGTATCGGTATCATAGCGCAGCTGGGAGGCAGAGCCCTTGTTGAATTGCTCGAAACCCTCCACACCAACAAATTTATCAGTGTCCTTGAACACACCCGGGGCATGGTGATAGCCGAAATACTCCCGGAAAAATTGCAGAATCCGGGGATTCCCCAGCGAACTCAGAGGTCTGTTGTGATTGGGCGACATGTTGCGGTAGCCATTATCTAACATTTTACGCACCGCCACTTCCACATCGGCCTTGCTCTTCAACTGACCCGCTTTCATCTGCTCGACCAACCATCCACTCGGCCGGTGGGATGGATCTCCTCCGGTGAGCGTCTTTTTGATCACCTCCTCACTGTCCTTCGTATAGACGCCAACTGTCTCAATGTCATCCACCCCAAAGGCGGGCGTATTCACGAAGGCGTGATGGATCGCATACACCAATTCCTGCGACGACAACATCCGCCGGCCATGACGATCAGACTCCCCCATCCCGATCTCCATCCGATAGACAAACTCGGGAGCAAGGGTGATGTAAATCAAGGTTGCCTGGAGAGCCATCTTGTTGCCCAGTGGCACATTCTTCTGAAAGATATCCTGCCAGTAGTGGTTCCTCTCTTCAGGGTCCGGAGTCCGCCGGAGGAACAAGGCAAAAGCCACATCCAGGGCCGCCTCAAAATCCGCCCTGCTCACTTCTTCATCCGAGTCCGTGATCTTCTTGAAGACGATCGGCACCTGCCCTCGTCGCTCGATCCGGCTCGTCTCAACCCCACCGACAAATCCACCGTGATTGTTGCCATGCCGGCTGTCTTTGTTCTTCACTTCGGTCACGATGGTCACCGGTAATCCCTCCGTGAGGATTTCGGCCATCCGTTCCGAGTTTGTCAGCAATGCCTCCAGCGAGGCCTGGTCTGCCTGGATCATCGCGTAGTCGGTGAACCCCGAGGCGTGGTGCACGAACTCATAGAAAGGGTTGGCAAACCTGCTGTCCTGAAAGTATCGTGTTGTGATCGTTTTCCCTTTATGGGGTCCTCTTTTCACGACATTGCGGGCATCGACCCGGGCCGCTGAGCCAATCTTCACACTGAGCCATGGAGAGCGCCCGTAGTGATTCCCCCAGAGCGAAGCGTAGATATCCGGACGCTGGCGCCAAAGACGCGCCGGGGTGTAGGCCTCCTCCTTCACGCTCCCGTCAAAGAGCGTCTTGTGATCCAAGTAATTGGCGTATTCCGGAAGACGCAACTTCTCCTGTAAACCGAACCCCCGGTCATGAAGATCGAGCT
Source organism: uncultured Verrucomicrobiales bacterium (assembly GCA_913060685.1). Classification (GTDB taxonomy): domain Bacteria; phylum Verrucomicrobiota; class Verrucomicrobiia; order Verrucomicrobiales; family Akkermansiaceae; genus SW10. The sequence continues at coordinate 8,831 of CAJXVQ010000100.1, read as the reverse complement.
GCCGGTCCAGGGCCTCCAAAAATTTCGTCTTATGCGGAGCGGTCGGTTGTTCCTTGCTCTTGCCAGGGGGCATTTCCCGAAACTGAACCTGGGCGAAAACATTGTTCCAGATATCCCCGATCTCGGGGTTTGTCATGTCGATCGACAGGGTCTCGAAATTCAAATCGCCCTTCTGTTTTTCCTCACCATGGCACTTCGTGCAATACATTCCCAGAAAGGGTGCCGCAGCCTCCCGAAAGACCTTCTCGTCCGCCTCACTCACAGACCCGGCATTCCCAGCTGCGAAAGAAGATTGAACAGGCCCAAGCAGCAGCAGGCCAAGGATCGAAATCATCGCAAGCGGTAGCCTAAGCGCTGGGGAAAAATGAGCATCAAGCATGGAAATGTGTCCAGCTCATACGAGCATCGTCCCGCTTATCATACAAACGATTGGGCATCGGCCAAGAGCTCAAGACCGATCCACGCCGGGGGGGGAATTCTCCGGTTATTGCGCGAAGGAACCTGAAAAAACTATAAATTTAAATCACTGCAAGTAAGCGAGTTGTGATATTAATGGGAGTTACTGAAAAAAAGCGCCTCCAGAGTGTTCGTTTTTTGAGCCGAATCCAGCATGTGTAGATGATGACATCGCGGTTACCATGCCCCTCAAAGCAAATTCCTGACAATGCCCGGAGATGCAACTTGCGAACGCCAGTTCACCGGATTAGAAATTCCTGTCTTTCGTTTTCCCGCCCGCGTAGCGAGCATCCTTCCACCCGGAGCCGAACACCGCGAAAGACAGGCAAGCCCTCCCAAGACCAAAGCCCCATGACATCAAGCATCCCGAATTTCGCGTTCTTTGTCCTGTTACTCCCCTTCGACCTCCTGACCGGAATGAGCCGGGCCGAGACGGCCATGCCGCCCTCCTTTCTTTCAACGATCGAGAACAAGCAACCCCTCCATCTCGTCGACGGCTCAATTCACGACTGGAAGATCATCGCCATGAAGAATGATTGAAAATTAATCTCCCCCTCAAAATCAGAATAAACACTCACCTCGAATCATGACTCCCCGAGACTCAATCCTCAAGATCGCCGAAGCGATGAACGCCGCCATCATCGGTCAGGAAGCGGTGGTCGAGCGACTGCTCATCGCTTTTCTCGCCGATGGCCACGTCCTCATGGAAGGCCTCCCCGGTGTCGCCAAGACCCGCTCCATCAAGACCCTCGGCAAGCTCATTGAAAGCGACTTCAGCCGCGTCCAGTTCACCCCCGATCTTCTCCCGAGCGACGTCACCGGAGCGGAGATCTACCGCGAGCAGAACGGCAGCTTCGACTTCCAACCAGGCCCCATCTTCGGAAACCTCATCCTCGCCGACGAGATCAACCGGGCCCCCGCCAAGGTCCAGGCCGCCCTGCTCGAGGCGATGGAGGAGCGACAGATCACAGTGGCCGGCACGACCCATAAACTGCCGGACCTTTTCCTCGTCCTCGCCACCCAGAACCCCATCGAGCAGGAAGGCACCTATCCCCTGCCCGAGGCTCAGATGGATCGCTTTCTCCTCTACGTGAACGTCCCCTATCCCCCCGCCGAAAACGAGGGGGCCATTCTCCGGCTTGTCCGCGGCGAGCGATCCGGCCCTGCCGCCGAACCGCCACCCAAGGTCGCTCAAGACGTCATCTTTGCTGCCCGCCAGGAAGTGAATGACATCCACGTCTCCGAGACCGCCGAGCAATACATCATCGACCTCGTCATCGGCACGCGCGAACCGGAACGCCACGGTGGGGATCTCGCGAAGTGGATTCGCCTCGGTGCCAGCCCCCGCGGAACCCTCGCCCTCGACGCCGCCGCCCGCGCCCATGCCTGGCTCAATGGTCAGGACTTCGTTTCCCCCGACAACATCCGCGCCGTGGCCCCCGCCTGCCTCGCCCACCGGATTCATCTCAGCTACGAAGCCGAGGCCGCCGGCAAGACCCGCACCGAAGTTGTGGAAACCCTGCTGGCGACCGTTGTTTCCGTTTAGGAAAAAATGAAAAACCCTTTCCACAGCCAGTCGGGATCCGCACGATCAAAGGGTGCCAAGGTCTCGGTCACCCTCGAAGACCTTCTGATGCTGAAGGCCGACGCCCGTGGTTTCAGTTTCCTGCCCCGCCAACCTGTTCACTCATTACTGGCCGGACGCCATGCTTCGCGCCTCAGGGGAAGAGGCCTCGCTTTCGAGGAACTCCGCCATTATGTCCAAGGGGACGATGTTCGCACCATCGACTGGAAAGCAACTGCAAGGCTCCGTTCACCGCACGTCCGGGTCTACAACGAGGAGCGCGAGCGGCCTGTCCTCCTTGTGGTGGATCAGCGACGCCCCATGTTCTTCGGGAGCCGACGCGCCATGAAGTCCGTTGCCGCAGCGGAAGTAGCGGCACTTGGAGCCTGGCGCGCCCTGGCTTCCGGCGACCGGGTCGGCGGCATTGTATTCAATGACAACGAACTTGTGGATCTCCGGCCTCACCGCAGCCAGACACAAGTCCTGCGTTTCATGCACGAACTGGTTCGACTCAATCAGTCCCTGGAAGACTCCTCCGGATCCGCCCCGGACAAGCTGACACTCAATCATGTTCTCGAAGCCGTCCTCCGCCGGGCCACCCACGATTATCTTGTTGTTCTGGTCAGCGATCTCGACGGAGCCGACGGGGAAACCCAACGCCTCGCCACCCGCATCGCGGCACATAATGACATGATCGTAGTGGGAGTCTACGATCCACTTGGGGCATCGCTCCAAGCCCAACCCGGTATGCTTGCAGACACGGGAAACGAAAAAATTGCGATCCCGCTCCATTCCGACTTCCCCGAAGCATTCCGCAAGGTCTTTGCAAATCATCTCGATACCTGGACCGAGGTCTTCCGAACCTTACGCATCCCGGTCCTCCCGATTTCCACTGCCGAAGCACCTTCCAATCAACTGCGGGATCTCTTCGGGCAAAAGCTCAAACCCAATTGATTGATTGCTCAAATCCCATCCAGTGAAATGACCGAACCACCCACCAGCCTGGACCGTCTAAACGACCTCGTCGTCCCGCCACCCGCCCCTTGGTGGCCGCTTGCTCCTGGATGGAACATCGTCCTCGTGGCAGCGCTGCTCACCTTACTCGCCTTCCTTTACCGCGCCTTCAAACATTGGAGGGCAAACGCCTACCGCCGCGCCGCCTTACACGAACTCGCAACGCTCGACAGCCCCACAGAGATTGCCGCCCTCCTTCGCCGCACCGCACTCGCCATCGCTCCGCGCGAGATTGTAGCGGAGAAGACTGGCACAGCTTGGCTCGATTGGCTCACTGCGTTGTGCAATGAGCCCATGCTCCCGACAGTTCGCCAGCAACTGACCGATGCTGTCTACGCTCCTACTTCGAGCGAAAATTCCATTACGGACCTGCGCGACTATGCGACCTGCTGGATCGCCCGCCATCGCTTCGTCGAGCCTCCCGAAACACAACCCTCTCTCAAATGCTGAGTTTCGCCCATCTCTGGATCTTTGCTCTCATCCCACTCCCGTGGCTGCTGCGAGCGATTCTGCCGCCACGCCTTCCCTCTCAGGTGGCGGTACGGATCCCCTTCGGCGAGCGCCTTCGTGCCGCTGGAGAAAATGGCAACATCGCCACCCGGACGGCGAAAAAATTCTCAAAGCATTTCGTTCCATCCCTCCTCTGGTTGTTGATCCTGACCGCGGTCGCACGCCCGCAGTGGGTGGAGCCCCCGGTCAGTAAAAACCTACCCACCCGGGACCTCTTATTACTTGTCGATCTCTCCGGTTCCATGCAACAGGAGGACTTCACCAATGCTGAAGGAAAAACGGTAGACCGGCTCAGTGCCGTGAAGGAGGTGGCCGGCGACTTCCTGGAACGTCGCGAAGGAGACCGGGTCGGTCTCGTCGTATTTGGCGACTCCGCCTTCCTCCAAGCACCATTCTCCACCGATCTATCGCTCGCCCGCCGCCTCCTGGATGAAACCGCGATTGGGATGGCGGGGCCGCGGACCGCCTTCGGCGATGCCATCGGACTTGGGATCGGGCTTTTCGACGAAAGTGATGTTCCAGCCAAGACCATCATTGCGCTGACAGATGGCAACGATACAAAGAGCCAACTGCCACCCGTGGAAGCCGCGAGAGTCGCTGCTCAGCGCGGGATCCGTATCCACACCGTGGCCATCGGTGATCCGACCACAGTGGGCGAGGAGAAACTCGACGAGGCTGCTCTCAAGGAAGTCGCTCAAACTGCCGGGGGGAGTTATTTCTACGCGGCCGATCGCGAAGCCCTCGCAGAGATCTACGAAGAACTTGATCGAATCGAGACCCGTGAAGTAAAGACCGTAAGCCATGTGCCCCGACGGGACCTGTTCTACTGGCCGGTCCTCGCAGCCCTTCTCATATCGCTGGCAGAGAAACTCTTCGGGCTTCGCCACCGGGCACACGCCTCCGGCCCGCTGGCGGCTTCCAAGTCAGTTCGCGTCAACCCTCTCTCCGGTAAACTGGAAGCCACGGAATGAAGCTCCACCCATCATGATCGAAACACTCACCAATTTCCACTTCATCAGGCCCGCGTGGCTTTTGTTGCTGCCGCTTGCGGTGGCGGCATGGTGGCTTTGGCAGCGCAGCTCGGATCCGCTGCGGGGTTGGCGCGCCCAAATGGATCCCGAACTTCTGAAGGCCCTCACTGTCGGTCGTGAGACTTCCCAGCGTCGCTCCAGACTCCTCCTTCTGATCACCTGGCTGCTTGCCGGATTCATCGTAGCAGGCCCAACCTGGAAGTTGGAGCCCAACCCCTTGGCCGACGATTCCGTGCCCTTGATCATCTTACTCAAGTCCGATCTTTCCATGGATCAGCCCGACCCAACGCCGTCACGAATGGAACGCGCCAGCCTCAAGATCGCGGACCTCGCGGAAATAAGAAAAGGCCTAAAGCTCGGCTTAATCGCCTACGCAGGTTCTGCTCATCTTGTCCTGCCTCCAACGAAAGACACCTCCGTGGTTGCCCAAATGGCAGCCGAAATCAGCCCCGCTATCATGCCCTCCCCGGGTGATCGCCTCGATCTCGCCCTCAAGAAGGCCGGCGAAATCCTTAACGCCGAGGGAGGCGGCGGTCAGGTGCTTGTCATCGCGGATTCCGTCCAGGCAGATCCCGCGACGGTCAAAGACGCCCGGCAGGCCGCAGGCGGATTCCCGGTCCATTTCCTGGCCATCAACAATCCCGACTCATCTGACATGGACTCTCTTCGCAGCGCCGCCAAGAGCTTGAACGCTCCCGTGCAGGAATTGACCGCTGACGATACGGATGTTCGCGCCATCACGCGAGCTTCTGCGCGGGCTCCCATCAGAAACTCGGGAGAAGCAAGTGCGCGCTGGCAAGAGGCCGGCTACTGGCTCACCCCGGTGATCGCCTTGATGCTGGCAGGCTCTTTTCGAAAAACGAATTCAAGCAAACCCGTCCGAGCATGAAGCCCCTACTCATCATCGCAGCCTTCACCTGGACCAGTCTCTGGATCACCCCGGATCAGCAGGGCCGTCGCCAATTCGAGCGCGGCGACTTCAAAGACGCCGCCGAATCCTTTACCGATCCCATCTGGCAGGGAACCGCTTGGTATAAGGCCGGGGAGTTCGAAAAGGCCGCACAGGCCTTTGCCCTGCGTGACACTGCAGAGGCCCAATTCAATCAAGGCAATGCCTGGCTCATGAACGGCAAATACGAAACCGCAATCTCCTGTTACGATCGTGCTCTGACCCGACGTGCGGACTGGAAAGAAGCGATCGAGAACCGGGATCTCGCGGCGGCCCGCGCCAAGATGGTCGAAGCGAAAGGCGGTGACATGGGCGACCAGACAATCGGTGCCGATGAAATACGCTTCGACGCTAACAAGAAACCAGGTGGTGAGGAAACCGAGATTACTGGCGAGCAGGCAGGTTCGGATGCCTCAATTCAGGCAATGTGGCTGCGCCGCGTGCAGACCAAACCGGCCGACTTTCTCAAGGCCAAGTTTTTCTATCAACTTGCTACGGAAGGAGGAGAAGAATGAAGAGGGCCTTGCAGAAGATGAAACAGGAGCGGTGGGAGGCATTCAAAATCCGGGTTGCTTTCTCGTTTCTCGTTTTACTGTTCTCTCTAAATGTTCGCGCCGAAGTTTCCCCGGTGGCGATCCGGGTGCCGGAAGCAAGCGCCTGGACCGGTGAACGGATCCCAATTTTTGTGGACGTTCGAGCCCGCGGATCCTTTTCCAGCGCAACTGCCTTTTCACTCCCTGACATCCCTCGAACGATCATTATGAAGATCGGGAGTCCGATCGTCTCTTCAGAGGAGATCGAAGGCGAATCGTGGTTCGTCCAAACCCATGAGTTCGCGATGTTCTCCCAAGCGAGCGGCCCGGTCGAAATACCCGCCTTTGAAGTACGCTTCGCCAGTCGCGTTGGTTTCACCGGACCTATTGAAGAGCAGAAGGCCACGGTCCCCACTTCAAAAGTGGAAATCAAGCGTCCTTCCGGAACTGACAATCTCTCTTTTCTCGTAACCACCGATTCGCTGGACATCTCCGAATCCTGGGATCCGTTGCCCCAATCCGTGGAAGCAGGCGCAGTCTTCAAACGAACCATCGTGCAGCGGGCAAACCAGCTGTCCGGGATGGCTCTCGCACCCGCCCCGACCATTGCTCCGGAGGGCGTCCGTGTTTATCCGGGGAAGCCGGAAGTAAGCGACAATATGCAGCGAGGCGCCTTCCTCGGCGAACGGAGTGAAACGCTCACCTACCTTCTACAGCAGCCCGGCACCGTTGAACTCCCTGCGCTCACCTACCAATGGTGGAACCCTGACACCCAGACTTTGGAATCTAAAACCCTCCCCGCTGTCCGGATCGATGTCGCCGCACTGCCTGCGACCGCTGAATCCTCAAACGGTTGGGATCCACCTTGGCTCTCGTTGTCGGTCGCAGCCGTCATCCTTGGGCTCATCGCCTGGTTTGGAAAACGCATCGCAAAGCGAGTCTTGGACTGTTGGCGCGCCATCAACACGCCGGAAAGGATCGCTGCCAGAAAACTCCTCCGGGCGTGTCGAAGTGGAGATGCCATCAGCTCCCACTCAGCCTGGTCTCAGTGGATCACCACAAGGGCCTGCAGTTACCGGCCGGGTCAGGCGCTGGCCGCTGCCATTCTCGATCTGCAGGGTCATCTTTTTGGGACCGAACGAACCTCCACCTGGCGGGGTGAGGAACTGGCCAACGCTTTTCGGGCGGCCCGTGCAGGCGAAAAAATCCTGCGATCATCAAAGACATCAACGGCTCTCCCCGGACTGAACCCCTGAAAGAGGCCCACAAAATCGACTTTCTGGTTCCCTCCTACTTTCTCACCTCTCCGGGCCCTTCCCTGATGCTCTCGAGCGGTCCACCCAAAAAGCAAATTCCAGGAGACACAGCGCAAGTTCCCGCGACGGCGGTCTAACGGCCTTTCTCCTCTTCGTGATAGTAGCGCTGCTCCTCCCCGGACAGCGGACGCTTCACCTTGAAATTCTCGCGTTCCTCCAGCGTCAACTTGCGGGTCACCCGGTGGGTTGCCAGCGAGTAGAGATCCCACGGGTCGGTGTAGCAAACCCTGACGGTCCCATCCCGACTGGAGGTGATGATGTAGCGCCCGTCCTGGCTGAAGCGCGCTTCGGGCGAGGTATCGCTGTGCCCCCGCAGTTCCGATCGCGGCTGATAGTCCGGCACGCTCCAAAGGCGCGCCACGCCATCTTCGGCAGATGTCAGAATCCATTGCCCGTCCGCACTGTATTCCGCACTCCTTACTCCGACGCGATGGGGCATTGATTTCAGCAACTCGCCGGTATCGCTGTCCCAGACACGGCAAAACCCATCGGTGCAGGCCGTCACCACGTGCTCACCTTCCGGACTGAAGGCAGCGCCCACCACCGAGTCGCCATGAATTTCGTTCGACAAAACCAACAGAGGTTTCCCATCACGTGCGTCCCACACCGTGGCCGATCGCGATTCAAAATCCGCCGTGACGATGCGCTGTCCGTCCTCGCTAAAACGGGCGTCGTAGACCGTCGGAGGGTAGGGACTTAAAAACTCCCCGAAGGCATCTCCCAACAGAAGACGGTTAACGACCGCGTCCGACCCGGCCCGGGCGATCCAAGCCCGCCTGTCCCCCGGCTCGCTTTGTTGGAATGCGGGCTCATCGATAAGTCGATTTCCGGAAACCACTTTATTCAGTAATCTTGCGAGAACAACCCGCAGATTTTTCTCGTCTTCCACGTCAAGCGCGTCCCGGTCCACCTTCGAAAAGAGCTGCCACAGTAACTCCGACTCCGGCTCTTCCCGCGCGGACAATTTCGCAGCCAGACCTTTCGCATTTTTGATCCCCCCCTTGTTAATAATTGTCGTGCCCGGGATCAACAGCAACTCACTCTTTTTGCCGTCGGCCTTCTCATCCGCACTCCACACCGCTGCGGTGCCGTCGTTGCTGGCGGTCACAATGCGCTTCCCATCCGGGCTGAATCTCGCGTGGTAGACCGTGCCGCCTTCCTCCCCCTTGTGACCGGAAATGGTGAACAGAGATTTCCCGGTCCCCGCGTCCCAGACGATCGCCGTCTGATCCTGACTGGAAGACACCAGCCGTTTTCCGTCCGGACTCAGCGAAATGCTTCTTACCGAATCCGTGTGGCCCGGTCCCTCTTCCCGCCAATCAGGAACCGGCAACTCGGTCCAGCCGTCCAACGCCCGTATCCGACCATCTCCCATGCCGGCAAAAACCGTGAGCCCGCCACTCTCCGACCACTGTCTCTTATACACATCTCCGAGCCCACGAGACCGAGGCTGATCTC
>CAJXVQ010000099.1 GCA_913060685.1 uncultured Verrucomicrobiales bacterium | reverse complement strand
CTACACAGAGTAGATCGTCGGCAGCGTCAGATGTGTATAAGAGACAGGTTCAAAGCTTGTCTGTAAAAGTAAAATTACGAATTCGTATACCGCGAGAGAATTCACAAATTCGCATACTTGACATAAAAAAATATCGTTTGGTTGGGGCGTTGTTGAGGAGGCCAATATACCTAGCGATAAGTGCGATTGGGATCCTTGGTCCGAATAGTCGGGACAGGCCGGTTCATTCTTCTCTTAGACATAATAGCACCCAAGATGGAGCCCACAATAATGGCCTCCCCCTACCCGATTCCACTGACATTATTACCAATAATCGCACCGATTCCGCCGCCACCCACCGCGCCCCGTTTGTGAGCCGCCCGGGTATTCATATCCTCGGCGCAAGAGCTCAAAAAGAGCGCCCCTATCAATCCGAAGGTCAAAAGTGTGTGTCTCAGGTTTTTCATGGGATGATCAGGCAATTGGATTGAACAAATCAGTGAGTGGTTGAGCCCAAAACTTTGTCTGCTTCAGCGGGAGATACAAACCCATCTTCATTGGGATCCAACTGAGCCCAAACTTTGTCAAACAACCCCGATGAGTCGGCATATTCTTGAAATCCCTTTAAATCGACGACCGGTCCCCCTTCGGTGTCATCATTCATTGGCGCAACACGCCCCACGGTTCCGCCCTCCTTCACACCCATCCACAAATAAAGGGTCCTGAAAATCATCGTCGATTCCCTGCGCTTTTCACGCAGATGCTTTTATCTCGCAGAAGGACTCTCACAAAGTCATTCGTGAAATTACTGTCATTCCCATAATTCGATTACCCACAATAAAATATTTCGATTGGCCGGGAACGTCGGAACCACCAAAGGAATCTATTTCCAGGTTTGCAGTTTACGCTCGAGGAAATCCGCGACGCGCTCGAAGGGATCGAAGCCGAAGGCCTCACCGATGGGACCCCGGAGATTGGAATTCGCGTTGATGTCGTAGAAGACACGGCGGCCGTCCGGAGTTTCGAGATACTCGATCCCGGCGACATCCATCCTGGCACTCTCGACAATCCGCCGCCCTGCCTCCAGGGCATCGACGGGCAGATCGTGGAAGGGATGGAATTCGACAGGCTCTGCTACGGTCTCCTGCACTGTCGGGAGTGCACAGGTGGCCCCATCCCCTTCTTCGGCGGGATTGCACGCTTCGGATGGACAGAGGTTGTAGCGGCCATGGGTGACAACGCGCATCGCGTAGAGGAGTTCGTTGCCAAGGAATTCCATACGGACGATGCCGAAATCCGGATCATGGGGAAGGTATTCCTGCAGCAGCAGAAGTTGGTCGGGTTCCCAAAGTTCGGGATGCCCGGCGAGCAGCCTGCGTAGCTCGTCGAGGGAATCGACCTTATGCATGCGCGCGCCACTGCCGCCTTGCTCTGGTTTCAACATTGCCGGGAAACACAAATCGTCGCGGCGCGCCAAGGCATCGATGTCATTGAACATGATCGAGCGCGGGTGGTCGATTCCAAGTTCGTTCAGCCGGGCAACTTGGGCGCTCTTGGAGAGTTCGAAGGCAAAAACATCAAAGCCATTGAGAACGTTCGCCCCCTGGATTTGAAGATTCTTGAGCAGCGCCAAGGTGAACGGAACGACTCGCGGCCGACCACGCACGTAGGCACTTGGGCTGGCTTGGTTAAAGTAGAGCCTGGCCTTCGGGAGGTCATGCCCGTCGAAAGCAGCCGACTTGAGGTCATACTTGAAGTAGGAGATCCCACGCTGGTCGAGGACGTCGAAAAGGGGCTGTTGCCAGGCCTCATTTTCAAAAAGGATAGCGAGATCTGTGCTGGGGACGTTGGCCATAAGTTTCCGGAGAATCAGCGAATCCCTCTGAATGTCGATCTCGATTTTGCGAGTCAAAAAGGACTGACACGTGATGGCTTAAGCTCCGGCGATTCGCAGTTCCTCGTTTCCGTTTGACGACCCACGAGGCAAAGATGGGATATTACTCCCACCCTGGTTGGCGAAAGCAGGACCACCGAGGCAGCCGGCCTCAAAGGCATCAAAAACCTGGGCGCTAAAACCGGTGGTGTCATGACAGCCGTTCCGTGAAGAAAAGCTTGTCGTGGCCATGCGGGCCCCAGTCTCTCAGGCGCCCGGATTCAAGATCTCCCGGTTTGGATTTAAACGCTGACTTTTAACAAACCACAGGCTTCTTCGTAGCCTGCGGCATGGGTTCCGTATTCGCTCGCGGTTACTCGGGCTAATCCAACAAGGTGCCTCCATCGAAACTGCGGGCGAGTATCGGCAAAATCGCTTGTGGTCGTCAGGTAATATTTCTCAGCATGTAACGCGCCATCGACGCTCGTTGCGTGTCGAAGAAGAACATCGAGAGCTGGTCGAACTTTATGCCCTGCTGCGCCGTAGGCATGTATTTCAGCGCAAGCTTGAGCCTGATCCTGGTTGCGAATCGCACCGTCGAGATCGCGTAATATTTTATCGGGAGACTTCTTGTCGAGCCCAGCCAGTTGCTCGGCATAGGGGCGCGCCTTCCATTCCAAGAAGTTGCTTTCGGAAGTTGTTGAGCCATCCCGTAAGCAGGTTTCAATGCCATCAGGGTGTGGAAGCCGATGTAGTCTTCACCGCCAAATGATCGCGCGTTCGCCAGAGCCGCAGCTTGGATCATCTGGGCGAGATTAGCATCGCCTGTGTTAATTTTCCCGACCAATAGTGACTGAAGTTACCCCAGAGGGGGTTCCTGCATTGCTGCGACGAGCGGCTCCAGTTTTCCGAAGTTCAGTGACTTGGGAGCCTGACTTCGAGCAATCTCATTTGGGAGGGGGCGTTGGCATCTTGTTCGTCTTCTGGCGTTCCTTCTTTTCAATTTTCGCGAAGGGTCAGCTTCATTGTCTTCCATACGGAAATCCTTTGGGGGCTTTGGGCGCGAAGCATTGATCCGCCCATGACGACAGAGCCGATATTTGTCTGCGAACAAATGAAGTCTTGGCAACGCGGTCCGCCGTGTTACCTTTGACAACGGCAGAGTTTCTTACGAAACCTCTTAATTCCGCCGATTCCCGGCCATCCCGGAAGTTTCCTTCATCGACCGCGCACCGAAGTAGCGCATACGCCCCCATTCCTCCTCGGACTGGCGGAGCATCGCGAAACCTTCGGTCCGACACGACCGCTTTTTCAGGGTCCTCCTCGAAAACGCACCTTAATTGCAGCCTCACGGCATTCATGAATCACCAGCATACCGACCGGGTCACCCCGCCACGAACAGACAAGCTCTTGTTCACCCCAGGCCCTCTCACAACCAGCAGCACCGTTAAACAGGCGATGCTGCGCGACCTGGGATCCCGAGATGCCGAATTCGTCGAAGTCGTGCAGGGGATCCGGCAACGCCTGCTGGCGCTCGCCGGAGTCAGCCAGGCAGCAGGCTACGAGGCAATCCTAATGCAAGGCAGCGGGACCTTCGGCATCGAAGCGCTTGTTTCGTCGGTCATTCCGCGCGACGGGAAGCTTCTTGTCATCATCAACGGTGCTTACGGCAAGCGCATCCGCGACATCGCGCAACGGCACGGGATTGAAACCGTCACCATCGAAGTCGCCGAGAATACGCCCGCCATTCCGCAGCAAGTGAGTGAGAGCCTCGCCGGCAACAACGGGATCACCCACGTGGCTCTGGTGCATTGCGAAACGTCGTCAGGTGTTCTTAACCCGGTGCAGGAGATCGGAGCCGTGGTAAAGGGATTCCAGCGGACATTCATTGTGGACGCGATGAGCAGTTTTGGCGGCATCCCCTTGGACGTGATCGAATCCGGTATCGACTACCTCGCTGCATCAGCCAACAAGTGCCTTGAAGGGGTGCCCGGCATCTCCTTTGTCATCGCCAAGCATGCGCAACTGCTGGCCAGCGGCGATGCGGCTCGCAGCGTCAGCCTCGACTTGTTGGCACAATGGCAAGGCCTCGAGAACAACGGGCAATTCCGCTTCACTCCGCCGACGCACGTCATCCTCGCACTGCACCAGGCGCTTCTCGAGTTGGACGAAGAGGGTGGCGTCGCCGGTCGGGCAAAGCGCTACGCGTCCAATCACGCAACGCTCCTGAAAGGAATGCGGCGTATGGGCCTTCGCGAATACGTCCCGGCTGAATCGCAAAGCCACATCATTACCACCTTCCTGTTTCCACAAGACCCGAAGTTCAAATTTGAGGAATTCTATCAGAGCCTGTCGGACAGGGGCATGGTGATTTATCCAGGCAAGCTGAACGAGGTGGACTGTTTCCGCATCGGAAACATCGGCCACCTTTTTGAGAACGACATCGAATCACTCCTGAACGCGATCGAAGCAACACTCACTGACATGGGCGTGATCATTTCCAAACAATTTGCCAACCACTAGACCACATTTAAGCATGAGCACTATCGAATACGAAAACTATGACAGCACATCTGTCAGCTACAACGAGACGCGAACACCGATCGGCCTCCCGATCATTTTGGAACACCTGACTGCGACCGCGATCGCCTTGGACGAGCAGACGGTTCTGGACGCCGGCTGCGGCACGGGCAACTACCTCGCCCCGCTCCACGGTCAGGTTGGCACCTTGCATGGAGTGGAATTCAATGCAGGCATGGTGAAGGTCGCCCGGGAGCGATTCACCGATCATCCCGAAGTGAAAGTTGAGCAGGGCAGCGCCACCGAATTGTCGTCGGCTAACGAGATCTACGACGGTGTCATTTGCAATCAAGTCCTCCACCATCTCGATGATGGCACGACCGCTGATTTCCCAAACGTCGCGACATTTTTCCGCGAGGCCTTTCGGGTCCTGAAGCCTGGCGGCGTTCTTATTATCAACAGCAGTGGTCACGATCAGCACCGCGACGGATTCTGGTGGGCCGCATTAATACCGCAGGCGATCGATCGGATGCTGCGGCGCATGCCATCTGTCGAAGTGCTTAAAGAGAACTTTCTAAAGGCGGGATTCGTGGACTACGAGGTAGTCGTTCCCTTCGATGAAGTCTTGCAAGGCGAACAGTATCTGGATCCGAAAGGACCACTCAATCCAGCCTGGCGCGCGGGTGATTCCAGTTGGTCTCTGGCCACCGAAGAAGAACTCGCGAAGGCGCTCGACGTGGTCGCGTCCCGGCTCGAGGACGGTAGCATGGGAACCTTCATCAATGATCGCGAAAAGCTCCGCGCAGAGCTTGGGCAGACCACTTTTCTGATCGCCCGCAAACCATAAAACAGATGCCTCAAAATCAAACAAAAGGAGATCCAATGAAGACAGTCTATCTGGCCATGAGCGCCGACATCATCACCCCGGCCCACGTGAATATCATCCGGGAAGCAACCGCTCTGGGGGAGGTCGTTATCGGACTGCTGACCGACAGTGCGGTCGCAGGATTCCAGCGGATGCCCCACATGCCCTACGATGAGCGCAAGTTTGTCTTGGAGAACATCGTCGGCGTCAAGGAAGTGGTGATCCAGGAGTCCCTGGACTACGTAACAAACCTGCAGAGGATCAAACCCGATTACGTCATGCACCGTGATGACTGGAACACCGGAGTGCTCCGGGGAACCCGGCAGGGTATCATTGATACCCTTAAGCAATGGGGCGGCAAACTCATCGAGCCCAGCTATATGCCAGGCCTCACATCAGCGTCATTATCCCAGTCGCTCAGGGACGTCGGCACGACGCCTCAAAACCGGCTGGGTATGTTGAAGAGGCTCTTGGAGGCCAAGCCGATGGTGCGCATCATCGAAGCTCACAGCGGGTTGACCGGCCTGATTGCGGAGAACGTCAGCGTCCAAGTTGATGACCAGCGCCGTGAGTTCGACGGCATCTGGATGAGTAGCCTCACCGACTCGGCCGCTAAAGCGAAGCCCGACATCGAGTATGTCGACATCACCTCGCGTATGAATACGGTGGGCGATATTCTCGAGACCACAACCAAGCCCATCATCTACGACGGCGATAGCGGCGGGATCCCCGAGCACTTTGTGTTCATGGTGCGCACGCTGGAACGTCTTGGCGTCTCCGCCGTGATCATCGAAGACAAGAAGGGCCTGAAGAAAAATTCGCTATTCGGCACCGATGTTCCGCAGATGCAGGACAATATCGAGGACTTTGCCGACAAGATCACTCGCGGCAAGCAGGCACAAGTGACGGATGAATTCATGATCATCGCACGCATTGAGAGTCTGATCCTCAAGGCAGGCATGGACGACGCGTTAAAGCGGGCAAAGGCCTTCATCGCCGCTGGCGCGAACGGGATTATGATCCACAGCAAAGAGGAGACTGCCGCCGAGGTGATGACCTTCTGCAAGGAATATAAAAAATTCGGTGATAACGTGCCGCTCGTGGTGGTTCCATCGACCTATTCCCAGACGACCGAGGACGAACTCGAAGCGGCGGGCGTGCGCATTGTGATCTACGCCAACCAGCTTCTGCGAAGCGCCTATCCAGCCATGATACGGACTGCCGAGAGCATTCTCAAGCACGGCCGGGCGTCCGATTCTGCGGAGTTCTGCATGCCCATTAAGGAAATCATCAGGTTGATTCCTGAAGGATCGGAGGGACGGTCATGATTCGCTGTCAGGAGTTCCATGAATGGCTGACCGCGCGCGGCGTCGACTTCTTCGCTGGCGTCCCGGATTCGCTGCTCAAACCATTTTGCTTTTACCTGGCAGATCATGTCGACGACAAACACGTGGTGACGGCGAACGAAGGCGGTGCAGTGGCGGTGGCTTGTGGATACCATTTGGCAACGGGCAAGGTGCCGCTCGTTTATCTGCAAAACTCAGGGCAAGGAAACACGATCAATCCCCTGCTCTCTCTGGCCGACCGGGCTGTTTACAGTATTCCGCAGGTCCTGCTGATTGGTTGGCGCGGCGAGCCCGGCACGGAAGATGAGCCGCAACACGTCAAGCAAGGCAAGGTGACTGTCAGCCTGCTGGAGGCGATGGACATCCCTTGGCGTCACCTTCCAAGCGAGCCCGAAGCGGCCTCCCATTGTGTGGATGAACTCGTCGCGATCGCGGCTGCCGAGAGCCGGCCGGTCGCCTTATTAGTGAGCAATGGCACCTTTGAGCCATACAAGGCGAAAGCTTCTCCCACGGACTCCTTTGAGATGACACGCGAGCAGGCCATCGAGACGGTTATTGCCAACCTCGGTGGGACTGACGCGATTGTTGCGACGACGGGGAAAATATCACGTGAACTATACGAGTGTCGCGCCCGCGCGGGAGAGGGACACGAGCGGGAGTTTTTGACCGTCGGCTCGATGGGCCACGCCTCGCAGATCGCCATGGGAATTGCCCTCGCGCAACCCGATCGACAAGTGGTTTGCCTGGACGGCGATGGGGCGATGTTGATGCACATGGGCGCCGCGGCAATCGTCGGCGCAGCGGGTGTGGAGAATTTCAAACACATCATCCTGAATAACGGCGTGCACGATTCCGTGGGCGGGATGCCCAGCGCGGGCTTGCAAGTATCGTTCACCGAAATTGCCAAGGCCTGCGGTTACACCGACACGTGGCGCGTTGAACGACCCGAAGATGTGGTTGAAAAAGTCGCCCGGTTACGTGCCACGCGCGGGCCGGCGATGCTCGAGATCATGGTTCAGAAAGGCGCACGCTCCGACCTCGGCCGCCCAGAAACTTCGCCCATTGAGAACAAAAGAGCGTTCACCCGGTTCCTGTCCGACTGACACGGTGTGGGAGGCCCCTGAAAAAGCCGCATCGACCACGCTCTTCAGCATTCTAATCAAAGATCTTCGCCAAGATATTCTCAACCACCGGCGAGATGTTGATTCCGAACATCCACTCGGCTCGAAACGAGTTAGATGATTCGACATAGTAGTTGAGTTCGGCTCCGATTTTCCAGGGCTGGTCATTCCAAATGACAGTTTTACCGATGGTCAGGTTCAATGGAATATTCCATTGATCGCTGTTCCAATCGTAGGTGATGATGGGAGCCGTCCCGATGCTCCAACCCCCACCTGGCAGCAAGGTTCCAAAGAGTTGAATCGACGTCAAATTCACCGGGTTATCCCCCCAACCGGCGACGTCCCACTGGTGATTCGGAAAGATTCCCACGACATAGTCTTCGGTGATTTTTCCGAGGAGAATTTCCGGCCCGAGCGTCCAGTGACCCGTCCCAAGCCCGTTGGTGGCTGTTGGCAACGATGAAATTATTCCAAAGGCATAGAGCAGGCCGTTATCTGCCTTTGGCGAGTATGAAAGATCGAAGGCAAGGTCGCCAATTCCACTCTCCGATTCGAATTTTGCCGTATTCGGATTAAAGACCGGCTGATCAAAAATGACGGGGAACGCGGGCCGAAAAAACACCTGATCCCCATTATCGAGAGCGAAGGGAAACGACGGCTGGGCTAAGAACGTGAAACCAGACTGATCGCCTGCTCCGGGCAAGCTGCCATCGAACCAGCGGAATTGACTCTTGAAGTTCAAACTGGCCAACGGAGTATTTGGGTTGGCAAGTTCCCTCGCAATTTCATTGGCAGACTTCTTGAGCGCGTCTTGTCCGTAAAGTGAACCTGGCGCGAGAACTGCAAAACAGGCAAGGACCGACAGTGAAAGTTTTTTCATTTGATATGGGAAAGAAGGTATTAGCGCACTCGGTGTAACTCAAACACCTTATCGTACTCACTTCGTGCCAAGGAACGAAAGAAAGGCATGTCGCAATCAATCGCCCCGATGGCCCAAGCTGAAGTTGGAACCCCACCTAATGCCGGTCCGCTCGGAGACGCCTTTTTTCCAAGGCTCATAGGGAATGAATAAATTCTGATCCATCCCTCCCTGTTCACTCGACCTTCTAAGAATTAGTGATAGCCTTCATTTAACTTGAAGGATGTCCCTCTGATCAACACCTGCTGGTTGAAGCCCTTCGCGGATTATTTCGCGGAGCGAGGGGTCAGCTTGGGACCTTACTGCGACCTCGCTCAGATCGAACTAAGACAAGTCACTTCAGGAGAAGGCTGGATCACCAAGCACCAGCTCTACCTCTTCCTCGATGCGGTTGCAAACGGAGAAAAGATGCCGGAAGTGGGCTTCGTCGTTGGTGAAACCATTACCCCCGATTGCCTCGGCGATCTCGGCGCGGCGATGGCGCAGGCAAATACCCTCGGCGGCGTCATTCGGACGTTCTGCGAACTGATCAACCGGCACGTCGAGGGCAACCATTGCCGACTGGAAGAGGGTGACGAGGGCGAGATCTGGTTTTTCAATTCCAAGTCCCAATCCCCGGATCCAGGTCGCGTGATCGCAGACCACGCAGGACTGATGTCGATGATCAATCTAGTCCGACTCGCTGAGGGAAGATCCTGGTATCCTTCCAAGGCCTGTCTCCAGACACAGGTGACATCCGACCATCGTAAGATTCCGGGACTGGAAAGCTGCAAGATCGAGTTCAATAAACCTGCCGCTGGATTTGCTTTTCCGGCCCGTTGGTTACTGCGCTCTACAAAAAAGAGCATTCGATTTTCTACCGGAAACACGCAATCTCCCGGACTTTTAAAGGAGGGGCAAGCGGTCACCGCAAAGCTCACCCTGCTGCTACAGGAAATCATCGGGGTAGGCGGGATCTGCCCGACCATCAAGCTCGTGGCCGATCTTTGCGATACGAGCTCAAGGACCCTGCACCGCGAACTCAAGCTTGCCGGAGAAACCTACCAGAAGATTTTGGATCGCATCCGCTTCGAACAAGCCTGCAGCCAGTTGACCGATTCGCAGGCTCCGGTGAAGGAAATCGCCTACAACCTCGGCTTTTCAGGATCAAACAACTTCATCAGAGCCTTCAAGCGCATGAGCGGCAGCACTCCCACAAAATTCCGTCAATCGTGTCAGAAACCGTCTACTCGTTGACGACCGGCTCACTGATCTCTTCATCGTCCCCGATCGCATCTGCCAGACCTTTGACACTTCCCTGTTTCACGATATTGAACTTCACCTTGATGTCATTCGCGATTCCGCGATCGATCATTTCATCGAGTTCCAAAATCAGTTCACCGGGAACAGGCCTCGAGGCACTCAGGACAATGATGACGTCTTCCGGACGCTCGGAGCTGGCTCTCACTCCCGTCAGAAAATCGATTCCTTCCTCTTGGTCGAGCCGGTTGTGGAGCTTGAACCACATTTCTTCGGAAAGGGTGAAGCTCTCAGGCTTCGCCTGCCCCAATCTCAGCTGATCAGCAAAGTGAAAGGCCAAGGGTGCCGTCATCAGAATCAAGGCAGCGCCCATCCCGATCATGATCCGTTTCATCGTCAACCTGGAACCGAGCCGCTTCTCTTGAGTCGTGATTCCATGAAGGCGAAAGACCATCGCACTTCCCAGAGCGATCGCTACCATGTTCGTGGCAAAGAGAAGCATCGCCCCCAGGGAGACCACCCAGTCTCCACTTCCCAGAGCGATTCCCGAAGCGGCCAGGGGTGGCACAAGCGCCACTGAGATTGCTACTCCCGGCAAGGCCCCCGAGAGTTTGGGCCGCGCCACCGCATACCCGGCTGCCACTCCGGCAAAGAAGGCAATCGCCAGATCCAGGAGATTGGGAGCGCCCCTTAAGCTGACCTGCAACGTAAGTTCCTGACCGGGCGTCACCCAGCGCAAGAGCACACCAAGAATCAGACTCATCACCATCCCCTTCAGAATAGCCCCTAAAGCCTGCCTTAGGAGACGATGGTTCCCGTGAACCAAGGCCAGTCCCCCACCGATTAATGGAGTCATCATTGGTGCGACCAGCATCGCCCCGATGATCACGGCAACCGAGTCTTGGAGAAGCCCCAAACCTGCAATGATGACCGAGCATCCCAGCATCACCCCGAAGTTCATGCTCCATTGCGAGCCCTCTGTGAGATTCTCCACAAGGATCAATCGATCCTCACGGTCGAGAGGAGGAAAAAGCACCAAATGGTGAGCCTTCGCTTTCAACACCCGTTTCTCCAAATTCCCTTTCATACAAAATCACGCTGCCATTTTGCGGGGACGATTGAAACGCCAAAACCCATCGACGCGGATCAGAGCTGCCCCCCAATTGGAAGCAGACCGGCAAACCAGCCAAGGAGTCGGTGACCCAACCGAGCCGGCGGCGGTCGGTGACGAACCTCTCCACGCGACTGCCATTGGATTCGCCCTCGATCATCGCGACTCACCCGCCAGGAATTTTCCTCATTGCCAAGAAGCTCAATCAAATTTCCAAGATCGGCAGCCAACTCGGGAGATTCAATCATGAGGCCGCTCTCAGTATTGATGTCGGTAGCTCTGGGATCGAGGTTCAGAGATCCGATGAAACACTGTTTGCGATCTCCTACCACGGCCTTGAGGTGGAGGGTCACCCTTTTGCACCTCACTGATTCAACGTCTGCCAAAGCACGGACTCTTTCGGTCGGGTCGGCGCGGAACTCACTCAAGATTCCTCCTCCATCCACCAGGGCCTTCCGGTGCTTCCGGTAGTGCCCGTCGACAATGGCATGGTTGTTCGCGGCCAGCGAAGGAACCAAGACTTGAATCCGCATCCCTTCCGCATGCAGATTGGCGAGGTTTTCCAATCCCTCCTTTGAAGGAATGAGATAGGGCGAGGCCATCTGGATCTCACCACTGCGATCCGCAGCCAATCTGCGGAGATTCGCCATGACCTCGCGCTTGTCCTCCTCCGGATCAGGATCGTCCTGCACGAAGCGAGCATGCCCCCCTACCATCTCGTCTTGCAATTTGGCCAACTCACGGCTCCAGTTGTGATACTTTATCGGATAGCCTTTGAGTTTCCCATTCCGCTCATTCCACAAGGTCTTCCTGAAATTGCTACGAGCTTCCGCGACTTTCCCAGGGACATTTTTTTTCGACAAATACTCACCAGGAAAGGCCGCAGGGTCATTCCAGAATTCGTCGAATCCATCCGACACCTCAGCCACGACCGGACCAGCTGTCAGCACATCGAGATCGATGAAGTTGTAATCTTTGTCCATCCCGTAGTAGTGGTCTCCGATATTCCGTCCCCCCACGATTGTCATGCAACGATCAGCGGTGAAGGTCTTGTTGTGCATCCGTCGATTCAAGCGCGAAAAATTGGCTAGCATCTCCGCCATCCCGCCAATTTTACTCCCTTGAACCCGGCCCGGATTAAAAATGCGAATTTTAAAATTAGGATGATTCCGACAGAGGGTCGCCAACATGGCGTTATTGGCCTTCAAGAGAAAATCATCCACCAAAATCCTGACCCGGACACCCCGGTCCGCTGCCTGGATGGCGCGCTCCATCAGCAATTCGCTCGAGGTCCCGCCATGCCAAAGGTAAAGTTGAATATCGAGCGATGATTGCGCGGAATCAATCAAGGCCAGTCGCCACTTCAAGGCCTCTCCCGCATTCTCAAGCAAGAGGAAGGAGGAATCACCTTTGGCCCGTCCCTGGGCAAGGCTCCGGCTCGCGGTGACCAAAGGCCCGCTTTGGGGAGTCGGTAAAGCCAGGGCCACCGGCTTGTTCTCAATCTTCGGCAAGATGGTGCAGCTACACAGAAATCCACAGACAAAAACAAGGAGCCCTCTGGAGATTCTGATCACGAAGAAGACTATTTGCATGAGGGGCCGGGATGACAAGCGCACAGGCTTGCAATCATGGAGCCGCCCAGGCCTCAACCGAGCCGACTGATCACTTCGCAAGGAAGTGGAGAATTCAGCAAACTTCCCAAACGGTCTCGTCCCCGTTGACCAATCCGCGATGATTGGAATCCTTCCCCATGACTTCTGAAACAGTCTTATCAAGATGGGAGCTGTTAAGGAACAAAGCCATCCGCTCCCTGCGCCTTGGGATCATTCGGATTGTTTCGACCCATGACCGAATGAATTGTCACTCCCGGTCGAACCGGGCACTTCAGCAGAGCTCCTCAAAAAAAAGCGAGGGTTCAGCGCTCTTCCCGCGACCGGCCTCATCGTTCGCTCAATGCCAAAGGTAGGCATAGCAGCCGCCCAAAGTCAAAAGGACGGGAAACAAAACCCGGCAAATCCGATCCAGCCAACGAGCAACATCTAGCTTATCCTTTTGAGCAAGGCCGGTGGTAATCACAACTTCGATCATGGCCAGGAAGACAAGAGTCGTTCCACAGAACACGAAAACATCAAGACGGGTGAGGTAGGAGATTTCGGGAAGTTTGGAACTCAGGGCCACATGGTAAGCGATCATCGTCAAGAACGAGGTGACCGCCACGCCGAGCTGGCTTCCGCCCTCGGACGGGTTTAGCCAGAAAACGACCCACGATAGCAAGACGATCATCAACAAGGGCGCGACCACTTTGATCATGTAGTGGTTCGACAATCGACTGGCGGTAAAAGTTAATGCGAACGAGGGAGCATCTCCGCCCGAGGGGAGAGTCAAGGGAATGGAATCCGTATCATGCTCCACGATTTTCCAATCCGCCACAGAGTAGGATTTTGTCACAAATGACTCAATTTCCGGATCTTGAACCAATTTCACTCCGTTCATCCCGTCCGAACCTGCATTCACAACTCTGATCGAGAACGCTTGGCTGTCGAAGGGGAAATCGTGCAAATTCAGCGGTTGCGAAAAATTCCCCCAGACCTGCTGGCGGTGGGTTACTTTCCCTTCGGGAGAGATTTCAACATATTTCCCCAGCGATGACCAAGTCTGCTGGCGATTGAGAAATATCAGATTCGGATGCCAAACATCAATGAGTAGCTTCTTGATTGTTCCTTTTCCGCCATGAGCTTCACGGAAATCCTCCCAACTAAATCGCGTGAAAATGTTCACGGTGAAATTCTGATCTGCGTCGCTGATCTCGTCCACATCCAGCACTCCGATCAAACACCTGACCTCGGTTGCTCCCCCCCCTTCGGGAATGGGTCGGCCAAAGTCATTTTCCTGGGCGAGAAGAGTCCCAAAAGCGAAAATGCAAGAAATCCCGCAAGCGAATAAACTGACTCCCCGTTGAATCCAGCTCAATAGAAATAAGACAGTCATCATGAACCTATACGGTCATTTCTCCTGATACTTTTCCACTTTTGCACCCGCCATCGTGTAGCTCGTATTAATGTCCGCAGTCCCATCAATCAGATAGAGATTTTTTGTCACTTCCTTCAGCTTTATCACACCTGTCACCGTCACTGCCTCGAACATTCCTTTCGTCTCAAAGGGTTCTTTTACCGTGATATGCACAATTTGATTCGGAGGTGGCGGCGGCGTATGAATGCAGGCCCCGACCCATGGCACGAGCAGAAATTCCGTCACCTTCTTTCCTTCGTATTCCAGTGGCAGCACGAACCCAGGCATCGAGATCAGTTTATCGTCCAACTCCTTCACGGTGGCATTTGCCCTCTTCCTCCGCAATTCGGTGATCTCTTTTCGTTTTGCGAAGAGACCTTCCACATCCACACCCTGTTTCCGCAACTTGGCATCCGCATCGCTGGCTTCCTTCCGCATTGCATCTGTGACCCGGCTTCCGCCATCTCGTTTCTCAAGCGACTGCACCCGGGCTATGACTCCCAAGTCCATCAACTGTCCTTCATTCAGCGCTGTAAACGGATCCTCAAATTTAAACTCCGCCTTGAGATTGTCCCAGTTCACCTGACGCGGGCTGACTTCCTCGGCCAAGCACACTGTCACCATCGCGGCTCCCAGTAATGTCCCCTTGAGGAGGCCGGTCACTCGACTTGAAAATCCGTTCATAATCTTACTGTTAATCCATCGGCCAAGGAACTCCGGTAGCAACGCCATGCTGGAATCAATCCCACCAGCAGGCCCACCAGCAGAACCAGCATCATTAATACCGCTTCCGCAGAGGAAAGCAGCCCTAAACCAAGCTGTAGCCCTGTTTTCTCCAAGACTAATTCCCGAGTGGCAAGCAGAAGCCCGTAGAGCAACCCGATCCCAACGACGATGGAGACGGCCGTCAACAGAATCGCTTCACCCACAATCAAAGAGATAATGTGAACTGGTCTCGCCCCAACCGAGCGCAGGATTGCCATCTCCCGGCGGCGTTCATTCAAGCTTGCCAGTAAGGAACTCAACATCCCGGCGAGTGACACTCCCAGCACAAACAACGAGATCACCAGTAAAGTGGTCTCGACAACTCCCACCACCTGCCACAGCTCTTGAATCGCCACTCCAGGCATGATTGCGCTGAGCGCTTCACCTTCGTAGGTATTGATGGCTCGCTGGAGAAAAACAGCATCAGCCCGCGAATGCATTCCGACCAGAAAAGCGGTAATCTGGGTTGGAGGAAGATCGCTCCCGCCCTCTTCCTCCGCCAGCATGGCCTCGATTTCGTTCAGGCGATCGAGCCCCGACTTTCCAGATGCTGAGCTCTCGCCACCCCCCACCCCGGGGGCCGCCGCCATCCGAGCCTCGACGGGTTGGGTCGAACCTTCGTCAATCGAGTTGCTGACGCACGTCTCCGCTTCGTGGTCGTGCTCCGCCTCATGGTCGTGCTCCGCCTCATGGTCGTGCTCCGCCTCAT
>CAJXVQ010000098.1 GCA_913060685.1 uncultured Verrucomicrobiales bacterium | reverse complement strand
TCTACACAGAGTAGATCGTCGGCAGCGTCAGATGTGTATAAGAGACAGGTCGAGCTCTCCGTAGCCGGTGGGCATTCCGGTGATGCCGCGGTCCCCGGCGAGGAATTCCTGCAGGTAGACCATGACCTCGGCGACGGCAGTCTTCACGTCCATTTCGACGCTGGTCTCGCTGGCTTCGCGGATCTCGAGGACCTTCTGCTCCACGCTATCGAGGAATTCCTGAACGTCCTCGGGGTCGTCATACGCGGTGGTGATGGACTCGGTGCAGGATTTGATGATGTTTCGGAGAATGTATTTCTCCTTTACGATCGAGAGGTGGGAATCGAAGTGCGCGGCGGTGGGCGCGTAGGTGTAGATTTCAGTGATGGCGGAAGGGCCTCCGATGGTATCGAGGAGGTCGCGATCCATGAGATACTGCGTCAGGGCGACGAGTTCGACGGTTTTTCCGGCCTCAAAGTGTTCGACGAGGACTTCAAATAGTTTGCCGTGGGATGGGACGTAGAAGTGTGCCGGGGTGAGTTGTCCCTCGACAGCACGGCCAATGTATTCCTCGGGGTCCTGAATCATCGAGCTCAGGACACTCTTTTCCGGGCCAATGGCATGAGGCGGAGGTGTCAGCTCATCGCGCTGATTTCCTTTTCCATCCTGTAATTTGGGACCGTCTTTCTTTTTGAAAGGTGGTTTGTCTTCAGCAATCGCCATGGAGGGAGAATGCTCTCAAAATGCCGGGTTTGGCAATGTTGGCAACCTGTGAATATCGTGGGAGAAACTTCGCTACGCCAGAATCTCTTTGATGAGTTTGGCGTGTTTGACACCAATGAGTTTCTCATTGAGGCCTTGGCGGGGAATCGAGAGACGCTCCGGGTCGAGACCGACGAGGTGGAGGAGAGTGGCGTGGAAGTCGCGGAGGTGGACCTCTTGGCCGGGGAGGGCGCGGTAGCCCATTTCATCGGTCTCGCCATGGGTAATGCCCGGTTTGATGCCGGCTCCGGCCATCCACATCGTGAAAGCATTTGGGTTATGGTCGCGTCCGAGAAAGGCCATCTTGGCTCCATTGCGGTTTTCCTGCATGGGGGTGCGCCCGAATTCGCCACCCCAGACGACGAGGGTGTCGTCGAGCATGCCCCGTTGTTCGAGGTCCGTAAGCAGAGCCGAGATGGGCTTGTCGATGGACTGGCACTTGTTGTTGAAGCCTCCGTTGAGCGCTTCGCTGTTGTTTGATCCATGGGTGTCCCATCCCCAGTCGTAAAGTTGAATGAAGCGAACGCCGTTTTCGGCAAGACGGCGGGCCAGCAGACAGTTGTTGGCGAATGATTCCTTGCCCGGCTTGGTGCCATACATTTCGTGGACGGATTCCGGTTCGTCGTCGATTGACATGACTTCGGGGACCGAGGTCTGCATGCGGAAAGCCATTTCGTATTGAGCGATGCGGGTGACCGTTTCGTTGTCGGCCAGTTCGGCGAAGGTCTCGTGGTTCAATTCCTGGAGAGCATCGAGGGTGCGACGTCGTGATTTTGCCGAGATGCCGGCAGGATTGCGGGTGTTGAGAACGGGGTCGCCAAAGGAGCGGCATTGCACGCCCTGATAAACGGACGGGAGGAAGCCGGAACCCCAGAGGGATTTGCCAACCCGGGGGACCCGGCCGCCGGAAAGGAGGACCATGAAGCCGGGGAGATTCTGGTTTTCGGAGCCGAGTCCCCAGGTGACCCACGAGCCGATTGAGGGGTGGCCGAGCCGGGCATTGCCGGTGTGGACCATGAGTTGGGCCGGACCGTGGTTGAATTGGTCGGTCTTCATCGTTTTGACGAAGGCCAGTTTGTCGGCGTGTTTGGAAAGTTCGGGGAGACGATCGGAGATCCATGCTCCGGAGTCACCGTGTTGTTTGAAAGGATAGACGGGACCGAGCATCTGGGGCGTGCCCTGGATGAAGGCGAAACGCTGGCCCTCAAGGTAGCTTTGCGGGCAGTCCTTGCCGTCGTATTTTTGCAGGACGGGCTTGTAGTCGAAGAGTTCGAGCTGTGATGGAGCTCCGATCATGTGAAGATAGATGACCCGCTTCACCTTCGGGTTCATGGGGGGAAGCTGGGGAGCAAGAGGTGCCGAGGAGTCATGGTTGATCACCATGGGGCCGGAGGCGGCGGCATCCCGGGTGAGTTGATTGGCAAGCCACATCCCTCCGAGGCCGGTGGTGCAATCCCGGAGGAAGTGGCGACGGGTGGTGTTCTGAAGATCGAGGGAGCTCATGGGGACTTCAGTGAAAATCTCATGCGTGGCGTCCAGGAGGCAAGGTGTTAGATCTTGGGTCCGGCATCGATCGTAAGATGCTTCGAACCCATCTTAAGAATGCCCGGAAGGGATTCTTTCTGCTCCGGAGAAAACTGCGATCGGGCGATCTTGAGAACGAGGGAGCCATCGGGGTGGCGAATGAATTTCTGATTCTGGTCGGAGGAGATTTGCCCGTCGTCCGAAAAGAAGTAGAGGTCATCATTGGGGAGAGGTTTGCCGCTGAAGAAACGAATCTCGATCACCGGGGCATCGATCTCGCTGAGAAGGGTTGCCTTGATCTCGTGAGAGGTCGCGGGGAGTTGCTTTCTCGCTTTGTTGATTTGGTTTTTTGCGGTGGGATCGGGGATGGATTCCGCCGTGACCGGCAGGGTGAGTTCGAATGTCTGGTTACCGGGAAAGCAGCCCTTTGCGCAGCACATCCACATGGTCTCTGCTTTGAAGGTGACTTGCTTTGTCGTGATGACCTTGGGCGGAGTGATGGTGACCAGGAGGGTGACATCGCGCTCGTAGCCGTGGCAGGGGTATTCTGCCATGAAGGTGTTTTCGGGATAGGGCCACTGGATTTCGGATGCGGTGAATCCTTCCGGGAGGCTCCAGTTGATCGAGGTGGGCATGCCTACCATACCCGGGCTTTTCCAGTAGGTGTGGAATCCCGGGAGGTGGTCGATGTGGAGCCCAACGGTCAGGGACTGACCGGGAGTGATGCTCCGGTTCTCTGAAATGAGATCGATCTCCAGACCCGGCCCCTTGATCAGGGGATCCTCCGCATGGAGGACCGGGGTCATTGCGGCGAGCAGTAGCAGAACTTTCATGTTGTCCTTTTACTACGGGTGAAACCTACCGATTCATTTCAGGAAAGACCGCGATCCCGCTATCTCGGAATAATGTATGACTTTCCGGTCTGAATCGTCGAGCCTCTCAAGCCATTGGCTTTTTGAATCGCGGAAACCGAGGTGCCATATTTTTTGGAGAGGCTGTAGAGAGTCTCGCCTTTTCTGACGGTGTGGCGAATCGTCTTGGGTTTTGGCTTCGGCTTCGGCTTGGGTTTTACGACCGGCCGTGGCTTGGGTTTTGGAGTGACGCGTGCGGTGGTCACGGGCTTCGGCTTGGGCCGATCAACCACTCTTGGTTGTGGTTTGGGATCTGGCTTTGGCTCCGGTTTGCGGGACCGCTTTCCCCGCTTAGGGGGATTGTCAGCCCAGGCTTCGATGTAGTTTCCGTCTTCATCGAAAGGGCCCACGGCAGGGTTGTAGGAAGGTGTTTTTTTGCTTCCGCCACACCCGACGAGAATAAAAGCGACAAAAAGAAGAAGGGGGATTTGACGGAAGCGCAGGATCATTGCTGGTGGGACTTTAAAGATGAATGAAGCAAACACAAACTTTTGTTAAGATAAGCAAAGTAAACTACGGAGCTAAATGAGCCTGCCTGTCATTCGGGATGGTTTCTTATTTGCGATCATTTTGAGGCAAGAACCTCGATGCGGATATCCCCAAAGGGAATGACCTGGCGAGAAAGATTATCTTTGTACTTTCTGTGAGGTGAATCGCGCCCTATTCCTCCTGCGCCCGACCTCCACCTGGAGTAGGGCGGTTTTGGGAAGCCCGTCGCACGGGCAGGAAATTGATGGGGAATCCGGTGAGGTCAGAGATGATCTATTCCGGAGCGGTCCCGCCACTGTAAGTTTTTTCTCTTCGGAGAAGGAGCAAGCCAGATCGCCAGCCTGAGATCCATGACAAGTCGGAACCTGCGGATTTCAGGTTCTCGTTTTGGAACTAATAAATGACAAAAGAAAAGACCGTCCTTTTTGGACTGACGGGGCTTCTTGGCTTGGGCTTTTGCCCGGCGGAAGAAGTCGAAGAATTGAAGCCTCTTACGGTGTTGGCACGACGCATCACTTCTGAGCGTGATGACAATGCCTCTTCGGTGGGGATCGTCACCGGAGAAGAACTATCCAGGATGCAGCGGCATCGCTTGCTTGAGTCGCTTGAGCTGATCCCGGGAACGCAAGTGCTCTCCACGGCCGGGCTGACCGGCAATACCGGGACTGCGATCATTCGCGGGCTACCCAGCCGCTACCAGCAAGTGCTTGTTGACGGAGTCCGGATCTCGGATTCGAGCAATTCGCTCGGGAGCTTCCTCGCGAACGGACAACTTGGACAGATCACCCGGCTGGAAGTGCTGCGCGGTCCCCAGAGTGTCCTCTACGGAACCGGTGCCGGGGGTGGCGTGATCGGGTATGAGACCGAGGTGGGCTCGGGAGATCCTTCGCTCCAATTCTTTGGAGAGGCCGGAAGTTTTGAAACCTACCGGGCAGCGCTCAGTGCGCAGGGACGTTTGGATCATTTTTCTTATGGAGTGGAGATTGGTCGCGAGTTCACGGCGAACGATACTTACGCGGCTCTTCCCCTGCACGACTATGAGCAGAACTATGCCAACCTCGCCCTCCAGTGGGAGATCGACGACGACCTCAGTCTTAAGCTCAGTTATCGTGGCACCGATAACTTTCTGAAGACACGGGCCATTACGGGCTTTGGGACCCAAAATTCCGAGATTGAAACCGAGACCGCCTTGTTTGCCGCGAATGTCTTTTATCAAGTCAATCCGGGATGGGAGTCACGTTTCACCGCCGGCTATTATTACGAAAACTACCGGGGTGACTTTGATGGCTTTCTATTCGGCACCGACTTCGAACGGTTCAACTTCAACTGGAGTCATGAAATCGAAATGAGCGAATCTGTGACCGCCGTTCTCGGTCTCGAAAGTTCGGTCAGTGATTTCTCGAATTCGAGCGGACGGCGAGTCGAGGATGTCATCTATGGAGCCTATGCCAACTTCTACTATCGACCGGTCGAATGCCTGCTCCTCGAAGCGGGCGCGAGAGCTGATGAGCATGATGAGTTTGGGGGGGATACCGCCTGGAATCTTGGTGCGGTTTACACCGTTGCAGAAAGCGGAACGCGTTTGCACGCGAGGGTGAGCGACGCCTATCGCAATCCAAGTCGTCTTGATTCCGAGTTCTTCCCTTCCTTCTTCTCAACCCAATTGCCCAACCCTGATCTGGAATCGGAAGAAATCATGGGATGGGAGGCCGGAGTGACCCAAAGCCTCGGCCGGCATGAGGTGGGGATCACTTACTTCGAGCAGCGCCTGGAGGATGCCATTGTGACCGAATCGAGGCCATCCGTCGGAGGCGCTCCCCGGACCATCCGGGTGAATCGTCCGGGGAGTTCATCGGTGAGTGGGCTGGAAGTGGCAGCCGGGGGAAAGCTCGGGTTTGAACGTTTGAATTACCGTCTGGCATTCACCGCGCAGTTTGATGAAGAGGTGATCGATCTTCCTGATCAGCTGGCTTCAATTGATATCCACTATGATTTCGGGACCTGGCTTGTGGGTGCCGGTGTCTCCCACGTTGGGGCGGCTGCTTACCTTGCCGAGGGGAACCCGTTGACTGATAGCCGGACGACGACCCGCCTCTACGGGCAATATCGTTTGAACGATTCCCTGACGTTCCATGCCCGGGTTGAAAACCTCTTCGACGAAGAATATGAGTTGTTCCCTGATACCTTTGGCGCCGGAACCCAGGTTGAAGGCCCGGGAAGGGCGTTCTTTGTAGGGGCAACCCTAACCTGGTAGGAGTTGTGATGTGCGCGAGGGAAAATCACGAATGGTTTTCCCCGCGCAAGATCAACAAGGCACGTTCCTTGCGAAACATTGCGGGAGTGCCTGCCAAATTTAAGTTGTCGCGAGGAAACGATACCTTCGCATTAGCGGCCCATTGCTTTTTTGATTTCAGTCCCAATTCCTTTCTTTGTGAAAATCTCAAGGAGAAGGGTGTGTGGCGTTCTGCCGTCAATGAAGTGGACTTTTTCAACCCCACTTTCGAGGGCCTCGAGAGCCGAATTAATCTTCGGGATCATCCCGCCTGAGATTGTGCCGTCATCCATGAGAGCCTTGGCTTCGTCTCCCGTGACCGATTCGATCAACGAGCTTTCGTCGGAGGGATCCCGAAGCAAGCCCGGAACATCAGAGAGATAGACCAGTTTTGCGGGTTTCAGGGCACAAGCGAGTGCCGCCGCGGCGAGGTCGGCATTGATGTTGTGGGTTTCATCGGTTTCAAGATGCCTCCCCAGCGGGGAGATGACCGGAACCAATCCAGCCGAGATCGCGTAGAGGACATCCTCGGTATGGCAGTGATCGACTTGGCCGACGCGGCCAATATCGACCATTTCGCCATCATCGTTTTTTCCAAAGAGTTGCGTGGCTTTAAAGACCGAAGTGCCGTGAAGCGAGGTTGCCCTTCCTCCAAATTCATTGATGGTCTCGACGAGGCTCTTATTGATTTCACCATGAAGGGTGTTATCGACGATCTTGATGGCGTCGGCCGTGGTGACTCTGAGACCGCCGACAAACCGGGCCTCCAATCCGGACTCTTTCATGGCCGCCGAAATCGCTTTTCCGCCGCCGTGAACAATCACGGGCTTGATGCCGGCGAGCTCGAGGAAGACGATGTCCCTCATGACTTCACGGACCAGATCAGGATTGTCCATGGCGGAACCCCCCATCTTGATCAGGAAGGTCTTTCCCCGGAATCTTTGCAGGTAGGGGAGGGCCTTGATGAGCACGGAGGCTTTTTCGGCTGCTGAAGTCATGGCGCGACGTTAATGAATCCCGACTCGCTTGACCATTGCGAATGGCAGCTTATCAAGGAGGCATGATCCGTCAGGTACTTCCCGAGATTTTAGATTCCCTGCCGGGAGATGATCCCGAGGCGAGGCGAAGTCGGCGGGATCTGCGCTTGATCAATTTTCTGATGGGGAATGAACGATGGATCATGCGCCAGGAGAAGCCTGGTGGCATCGTTGAGTTGGGGGCGGGCGCGGGGGAGCTCACCCGGAAGCTCGCACGGGATGGAAAGGTGACCGGGCTCGATTTTCAGGAACTCCCCGAGGGCCTTGAGCTGCCTTGGGCTGCTGGTGATCTCTTTGAGAATCTCCCCTTGGTGCAAGCTGACACGGTGGTTGCGAATCTCATCCTGCATCACTTTGAGGATGAGCAACTGGCAGAGCTTGGGGTCTTAATCAAAGATCGGAAGTCTTTGATCGCCGTTGAACCCTGGCGAAGTCAGGTCTCCTTGTTTGAAGGGGGGCTGCTTTGGCCGGTGATTAATCGCGTGACCAAGCACGACATGATGGCGAGCATTCGGGCCGGATTTCGGAAAGGCGAGCTGCCCCGCCTGCTCAATCTTGGAGAGGAATGGGAGTGGCGTGAAGAGGTCTCATTGCTTGGCGGGCTGCGTGTGCTAGCTTGGCGGCGATGAAGGCGATTGAAATTGCGGGGGGTGGTCTTGCTGGACTTTCGCTTGGCATTGCTTTGCGACGGCACGGGGTGCCGGTCGTTCTCCGTGAGGCCAGTTGCTATCCCCGTCACCGGGTCTGTGGTGAGTTTATCAACGGGGTGACGGAAGACACTCTGGACCGGCTCGGGATCACTGCGATTTTTCACGATGCCCTGCGGCATCATGCCACACGTTGGTGGATGAAAGATCGCAAGATTCTTGAAGCGCCGCTGACTCGTCCCGCCCTCGGAATGTCCCGTTGGGAAATGGATGATCGCTTACGAATTGAATTTGAGACGTCCGGAGGCGTGCTCATTACCAACGCTCGCGCCAAGCCGGAGCCGCGTGAAGGGCTGGTCTGGGCGGCCGGCCGCCATCTTGAAAAATCAAGCACTCTCCTCGGGCTCAAGGCTCACTTTGAAGGCCTGGAGCTGGAGGGGTTTCTGGAGATGCACATTGGCGAGGGGACCTACATCGGGCTCACGCCGATTACCGCTGATGGATCACGGGTGAATGTCTGCGGGCTCTTTCAAAAGGGACCGCGCACCAAGGGAGTGAATCCTATCGTCGATGCCTTGCGTCGATCAGGTCTGCCGGCTTTGGCGGAGCGAGTAGACCGGGCGCAAATGGATTCCTTTTCGCTGACCGGTATTAGTGGCTTCCACCTTGGGAAGCAGGGGACTCAAAGCGAGTTATGCACTCTCGGAGATGCCGAGCGAATGATCCCTCCGTTTACCGGAAACGGAATGTCGATGGCCTTCGAGTCTGCCGATTGTGCCAAGCCTCATCTGCTCGGATATTGCCGTGGCGATTTGTCCTGGCCGGAGGTGCTTTGCGAAGTACGGCGTTCACTTGATGATCGTTTTCAAGCCCGGGTCCGGCTGGCGCTGGGGTTGCACCGATGTCTGACGAGTTCAATGGGAAGGGCCGCTTTGTCGGCGGCCGCGGTCTCGGGGGTGTTGCCTTTTTCGTGGCTGCATCGCCGCCTTTCCTAAGTGTTATTTTCCGGTGACCAGATAGCAGTGATAAAGGACAAACTCTCCGAAGAGAAATTTGGTCTTGGCGCCCATCGATTGAAATCGTGATGACGGAGTGGCGGAGATGTAAACCTTAAGGTCGAGATCATTCGCCATGCGGCGGGCCCGTTTGAGGTGCCAGGGATCACTGACGAGAAGAGCCGTTTCCCAACCTTCTTCAGACATGATGTTTTTGGCTTCGCGGATATTTTCAATGGTATTGACTGATTCCCGTTCCTCTCGAATATCGGCTTTCGGGACACCATGATCGATGCAGTATTTGACACCGACCTGTGACTCGGCGTAGTCCGCTCCTTTGCCGTATCCACCGGTCAGAACCAGCGATTTCACCTTTCCATCCTTGTAGAGGGAAATGGCATGATTGAGGCGCTCCTTCAAAACGGGAGAAGGTTTGTCATGCCACGCGGCAGCACCGAGTACGATGGCGCAATCAGCATCCCGATGCCGGTCCAGGAACCCGACACGATGGATGTCCCAAAGCTGCCCGCCTACGTAGGCGAGCAAAAGCAGGAAGCCAAAGCTAATGAAGCGTCGTCGTCGGCGGGGCATTGGAAAAAGAAGGTGTGAAAATCCTATGCCAAAATGTCTTCAGCTAGCTGCCGGAAGCAAGCGATGATTTATGATAAGTTAAAAAAACCTCGTCCTCACGGTGTTTTATCATTTCTACCAGATCGTAATGGCGTGAAGCTGGAAGGAAATCACCGGGTAGTCCGGTCAGGGTGGGGGCCTTGTGTCCTCCGAAAAGGGTGTGCGGCGCCCAGGTGAGATTGATTTCATCAACGACATCCAATTCGAAGAGCTCTTTGACCAGGGAGCCTCCACCTTCGCAGAGGAGGGTGTTGACTTCGGGAGTGTGACGGAGTTCTTCAAGAAATCCCGCGAGCTTGGTCCGGTGAATCGTTGCCGGGAGGTCAGGAACTTCGGCGTCATCGCCGACAATGAGGTGTCGCGGTCCGCCCTCGGAATGGAAGAGAGGGTGGGCCGGATCGAGCTTTCCGGATTCTGAGATGACACATCGCCATGGAGTGCGATCCTCGACGTTCATCGTCATTTGATCTGTTTCCAGGGTGCCCCGTCCTACCAAAATGGCATCGGCTTTTTTTCGAATCTCGAGGAGACGTTCGAAGTCTTGTTTTGAAGTGAAGTGGGCCGGCGACTTTCCTGTTGTGGAGATCTTGCCGTCGGCTGTCAGGGCAAGATTAATGATCACGCGCAGCTTCGGTCGAAAGGGCTCGATGACCCGGAGAGCTTCCCAGCAGGCGCGGACGTTATGAATGCGAAAGAGGTGGGCTCCTTTCAAAATGCCGTGGGTCAGGAGCGCGATGGTGCCGGGATCCCGGTCGAGAGGATCGGGCAAATTCAGAACATCGCCGATGACGGTTTTTCGTGAGATTGGAAGAAGGACCGGGCAGCCGAACGAAATGATTTTTTCAAGTTCACGAAGGACCAGAAGGTTGTCGTCCTTCTGCTTCGCAAAGTCCAAACCGGGATCGAGAACGATCTGGTCCATTTCCAGACCGGCCTCCTTGGCCATTGCGATTTTTTCTTCAAAGAATGCCGTCATGTCTCCCATGAGATCATCCCACTTCTGATGGGTGTGGGAGACCTTGGGGGGACCGACCGAGTGCATGATGAGAAGAGGAACTCCGTACTTGGCACAGAGGCGGGCGTTGCGGTCGTCGGGCAGGGCCGACATGTCGTTGAGAAGGTCGACCCCGGGACCCAGGATCTGTTCGACGACTTCCGGTCGCCAGGTATTGATCGAGAGGAGGGCCGGGGAAATTTGCTCCTCATCGGCCCGGCCGGCTTCGGCGAGGAGCTTGGGCCAACGGTCGAGAAATGACCTGAGCCGTCTCACTTCTTCCTCCACCGGAATGGCCTCGCGATTGGTGCGGGCCGATTCTGCTCCGATATCGATGATGTCAGCTCCCTCCCGGATGTGTTCCCGGGCTTTTGCGATGGCTTCGACGGGATTGAGGGTGCCGTCGCCTGAGAAGGAATCGTCGTTGATATTCACGATGCCCATCAGGAGGGGGCGTCGGGGGAAAACGACCTTTCGGGTGGGGGTTCGCAGAATCATGGCGCGGTCAGGGCCTGGCCGTTTTCGGCCGGAGTGAGCGAGGTTAGAAAAGGGGCCGCGGTGATGGCCCAGGTCTCGGGGCCCGGGAAGTTTTCGGCTTCCTCGCCCATGCATTTTCGGAGCATGTCGGTGGCGATGATTCCGGGGTTCAGGGCGACGGCGGCCATGCCGGGAGGGAGCTCTTCAGAGAGAGACTGCGTGAGTCCCTCGATGGCCCATTTGCTGGCGCAGTAGGGAGCAACCTCGGGTGAGGTGGAGCGGCCCCAGCCGGAGGAGAGATTGACAATTATGCCGGTGCCCCGGGCGAGCATGGAGGGAAGGGCGTGGCGGATGACGTTGGCGGTGCCGTTGATGTTGACGGCAGTGAGTTGATCGAATTCCTCGGCGGAAATTTCCCAAAGTGGAGCCGGTTTGTTGATGATCGCGGCATTGTTAATGACCAAATCCGGAGCCCCTGCGGCCTTGAGCGCTTCCTCGCAAAAGTTCGAAACGATTTGGTCCAGAGTGACGTCGCAGGGGATGAAGTGTCCCTCCGGAAATTCATTCTTGAGGTGTTCCAGCGCAATTTCATTCCTTCCGCACCCTACTACGGTGTGCCCTTTCTTCAAAAACTCCGGGACCAAGGCCCGGCCGAGTCCCGAGGTGCAACCTGTCAGCCATATTGTCATCGCGGAGGAGGCTACGATTGTTCTCAGAAAATGACAATGGCTCTTGCCGGTGTTCTTGCGCGAGTTCCGCGTTTGTCTGATGAGTGCACTCGCGGATCACCCGGACCAGGAGCTCCCGCTAAAAGAGTTCGCTTGAGGGAGGTTGAGGTGTTTCGGCAACTTCCGGATCTTCCTTGGCTGCGACCGGTGGAAGAGGGGCGACAAGTGGTGCCGGTAACGGGAACTGCCGCTCGAAAATCCCGGGCACGATCTCGTTTGCGGAGGCATAGGCATCCTTAACCATTTCGAGTTTGGCATCGAGATTATCGACGTAATGCAGGGCGTGGGCTTCGGGCGTGCGCGGGAGGGTGGGGGACCCAAAGTCATACTGTCCGTGGTGTGAGGCGATGAGGTGGAGGAGGTGCAAGCGCACATCTTCGCTTGAGGGCTCGACCTCGCGCCACGACTCGAGGGGGAGTTCGCGCCAAAGTTTATTGAGCAGTTCAAGACCCAGCGGGATATGCCCCAGCATTTCCCCGTGGAGGAGATGGAGTTGATTGAAGCCGGCCTCCGGATAGGTGTTCTCCCAGAGCTTGCCGCAGTCATGGAAAAGAACTCCGGCGATCATCAGGTCATGATTGAGATAGGGGTAGACGCCGCAGATGGCCGAGGCCGAGCGCATCATTTGAGCGACGTGTTCGACCAAGCCTCCGCGACGAGCGTGGTGATTTCGGCGCGCAGCTCCGGTGCGTCGAAAACGATCTTCGAATTGTTCGACGAAGAGATCACAAACGGCCTTCAAGCGAGGGTCGCTGAGCCCTGTGAGAAAATCGACGATGTCCGCCCAGTCGTGATTTTGCTTTTCGCGAGTGGCGGGATCACCCGCAAGAAACTCGCTTTTTTCTTCCCCGGTGAGGAGGCGGAATTTCCAACCCTTGCCGTCGATTCCATATTGATTTTGGGTCCACTGGCCTGAGAAACGCAGCAGTGTCTCGGGCGCGGTCTCGGCGGCGGAGTCAAACTGGGGATGATTGTTCCAGACCTTGAGCGTGATCGTGCCGGTGGCATCGGCGATGGCCCATTCGAGGAAGGGTTTTCCGCCTTTGGTCTCGCGCTGGCGGACCTGTTGCAGTTGCGCGGAATAAGAAACCTCCAGAGGAGTTTCACTGGTGGTGGCTAGGAGTTCACTAATTGACATGTCTCAACAGAGACGGATCATGTCCTTCACCGATTGGAACCAAAGGAAAAAAAGTCCCTTCGTGGAATACTGGAAATGTCCGTCATCAGCCATCCTGATGAGCCCGCAGTCGAGGTTGTGATTAATCTGCCTTTTCATCTCCCTTTCGACCTGGTTCAAAATTTCATCGGGATCAGGCATAAGAAGATCTTTGGGATCGATCTTCATTTTTTGGAGGTGCTGCAGGTGGTCTTTAAAAATCGCGTCGAAGCGATTTCGTTCGCAGGGAAGGTGGTCCCAGTGGGCCTCGGGAGAATGCTTGAGGGTGGGGGAGAAAGGATAATTGGTGGTATGGATGGTCTTCCCGTCCGGGGAGCGGGCCGAGACGGTCACAAAAGCGAAGGCGACCTGTTCGTGTTCGCAGAGACAAACCGCCGCGACGGCCCTGGCCTCCGGATTCCAGAAGAAGCGGAAATAGTGTTGCATGCCCACCCAGTCCCAGCCGCTGTCGGCGACATGATCAAATTCGGCCTCTTCGATTTCACGGATGAGCCGTGAAGCATTGGGAAAATGATCCTCGGAAGGGGGTGTTTGAAGTTTGAGCCGATTATCGAGAGGAATACGCAGGTTGCGAATCCGGGTGAGGAGGTCAAACCACGGCAGGAAAAACCAGAGAGCCACTCCGAAGAAGCCCGCACAAATGCTTCCGCAGGCGAGGTAGAGTGCAAGGAAAGACGCAACGAGGAAGGTCAGAGCTCCGATCTTTCTCAAAATCAGGGTGCGGCACGAGCGCAAGGCGATTCCGATGATGACGCAGGCCAGAACAATCAGAAATTCGCGCATGTGGTATGGGAGATAGGAAAAGTGCTAGGGTGCTCTCGTTGCAATCATCTACCATCCGACAGTTTTTTGAGAATACCAGCTGTTTTCTCCCTCCCCTTGCGGAAAGTTAAGCAATTATCTACAATCCAAGTATGGCAATTGAACCCTTTGACGACATTTGGCCCGAAATTCCTGAATCAGCCTTCGTTGCGGCCAGCGCTGATGTCATCGGTCGGGTGACCCTCGGTGACGAATCAAGCCTTTGGCATCATTCCACTTTGAGGGGTGATATTAATGAGATTACGATCGGCCCCCGCAGTAATATTCAGGATAACGCCGTGATTCACCTCGCCGATGACTTTGGCTGTCACGTCGGTGAATTGGTGACGGTGGGACACAGTGCAATCCTCCACGCCTGCACCGTTGAGGATGAGGTTTTGATCGGGATGGGAGCCTGTGTGCTCGATGGATCGGTGATTGGTCCCCGTTCCATCATCGGCGCCAATGCCCTGGTGACTGGCGGAACAATCATTCCCGAGGGCTCACTCGTCCTCGGCAGTCCCGCGAAGGTCGTCAAGATCCTCGACTTAAAAGATCAACAAGACATCAAAAAGTGGGCCGAAAAATACGTCCGTAACTCCCGGCTCTTTAAAGAGCGCAATTTCACCCCGAGGTAGTCTCCGGTGGAGTTCTCATTTCGAAGTTCGGCGTTCATCCCCACGTCACTCAGCCCACTGGGACACGCGGACGTAGTCGATCAACATGGTTTGAGGAAAGGCCGAATCAGGCAGTTTGTTCACGTCCTGCTTGGTGTCTCCAAAGAAGTGGCCACCTGCGGCGACATTGAAAATCAGGTGAAACGGGGAGTCAAAGGGCGCGGTGTCGCTCTTCCTGGCATTTGCGCTGAACCAGTCTTTTTTTTCAATGGTCTGCCATTTCTTTCCGTCCAGAAACCAGCTGATTTCGTCCTTCTTCCACTCGATCATGTAGGTGTGGAATTCCTCGGCGGCGTTCTTTCCTGGGAACTTGGTGTTGCCTCCCTTGTAAGCGTTCTTGGGCCAATTATCGCCGAAGTGGAGTGTCCCAATCGTCTTGTCGACCTCTGATCCACGCGACTCCACGATGTCGATTTCGCCTCCTGCAGCCCAACCCCCGTGCGGAGAATTGGTCGGGAGCATCCAGATCGCCGGCCAGATTCCCTGGCCCGAGGGCAGCTTGGCGCGGATCTCAATACGAGCGTATGTCCACTCGCCGCGATACATGGAGTGGAGGCGGGCCGAGGAATAAGGCTGTTTTTTGCCATCGGAAGTGGTGTGGGCATCGCGGAAAACGCTGAGGTTGAGCTTCCCGTCCCTGACCGAAGAATACTTGGGCGCGGCCGAGTAATACTGGAGCTCGTTGTTACCACCGCCATATCCATTGACCTCGTTCGACCACTTCGAGCGGTCGATTTCGGTTCCCTCAAACTCATCACTCCAAACCGGCACCCATTGTTTCTGAAGTTTGGTGAGACGAAATTTCGCATCGGCCGCTTCCTGAATGGTTTTGGTCACTTTGCCGCCATCACCTTTCAGAGGCCCGCCCACGGGTTGCCACTTTTCGCCGTCCTGTTTTTCGATTTGGTAGAAGGAGCCCTCGGCGGTGGGAAAAGTCAGGATGACGGCTGGTTCGGGCTTGAGGAGGGACTGTCCCAGAAGCGGCAGAGGGAGAAGGGCGAGGAGGAGTTTCATAACGTGTGTCTGTTTATACGATTGCTGGTGGGAATTATTGCATAATATTACATCGAAAAAATCACGCGTTCTTTGCGAAGAAGGTCAGGATCAAACACCACAGCGCCAGAATGATATTCATGAGCGGGAGCTGCAAGGGGAGGGGGAAGAGGTAAATCAGGGAGACCGCCGGAATCCACACCACCCAGTTCGCAATCATCAGGGGAATGGCGCGATCCAGAAAGGGCTTCCTCTTCAAAGACGCCCGGAATTCCGCCAGCGAACCATTTTTCTCGATCAGGAGATATCCCAGCATCAACTGCCATACCGCAAGAAACGGGACCCAGACAAACTCATCCACCAGCGTCTTTTTGAAAATCGTCATGAAGTCGATGCCATTCCCGAAAAGTCCCGCCTGGATGCGATAGAGCCAGTCCACCTGCCACCCGTGAAATCCCCAAAACAGCAAAAGCCACGGCACCTGCCGAAAGGGTTGCTTGTCCTCTCCTTTTAGAAACACCGCCTGGACCTGTCTCTTATACACATCTCCGAGCCCACGAGACCGAGGCTGATCTC
>CAJXVQ010000097.1 GCA_913060685.1 uncultured Verrucomicrobiales bacterium | reverse complement strand
ATCTACACAGAGTAGATCGTCGGCAGCGTCAGATGTGTATAAGAGACAGCGGGGGTACTACCTTCATCGCACATGTTACGGATGAAGAGGTGCTTTTCGGGGTGCAGGACATGAAGGCTCGCTTCGAAGCGTCCGGATTGCATTAAGCGGGAGCCGAGGCCGTTTCCGAGGAGGACGATGCGGGAGTCCTTTTCGAGTTTGAAGGGCGCGGCTTGGGAGGCGCAGATCGCGAGGAGAAATATGAGGAGGACTTTCATGATGGGAGAGAGCTTGGATGTGGGTTGAATTTGGCAGCGGAGCTGCGGTGGGTGGTCATGACCGGGACGGATCATGCCACTTGGGTTTGCCTCAGGGGGATAGTTGATTTTGAAAATGGAATCAATCTTGAGCTTTCCGGAAGGGGTCGTTAGACAGCGGGATGAGTTCTATCGTGCGCGAGGGGCGGGCGACGTTCATTCTCGCGCTGCCATTGATGGCGGGGCAGGTCAGCCAGATGCTGATGGGGCTGGTCGACACCTATATGATCGGGCAGGTCGGGACGGTGGACTTGGCGGCGGCAACGCTGGCGCATTCGATTTTATTTCTGCCGTTGATGTTGGGGATTGGCGTTGCGATTGCGGTTTCGGTGAAGGTTTCGCAGGCGCGGGGAGCGAATGATCCGCAACAGGCGAAGGCGGCCTTACGAGATGGCTTCTTGCTGAGTTTGGTTTTGGGGGCGGTCACCTTTGTGCTGAGCTGGGTGAGTATTCCGTTGCTTCCTTTTCTGAAGCAGGATCCCGAGGTGGTGGAGCGGTTACCGGTGTTTTACCTCCTCGTGAGCGCTTCGATGACGCCGGCGCTTGTGAGCATGGTCGTGCGGAATCATTCGGATGGCATGGCGAAGCCGTGGCCGGTGTTTTGGATCATTTTTTCGGGAGTTTGGCTGAATGTCTTCCTCAATTGGTTGCTGATTGACGGAAACTGGGGAGCGCCGGAAATGGGCCTAGAAGGGGCCGGGCTGGCGACCTTGCTAGCGCGAGTGGCAAGTATGGTCGGGGTGATGGTGTGGTGTCGTTACAGTCCGGATTTGAAGGATTGGTCTCCGCACCGTTGGTTCTTGAAGCCCAATCGGAAGGAATTGGCTGATTTTTGGAAGGTTGCCTGGCCGGCGAGTTTACAGGTTTCGGCGGAAATGAGCGCTTTTATCGCGGCGGCGCTCTTGATTGGAACCCTGGGAGCGGCAGCATTGGCAGCGCATCAGGTGGCGATGATGTGCGTGGCGACGACATTCATGGTTCCGCTGGGGCTTTCGATGGCGCTGACGGTGCAGGTCGGGGAGGCACAGGGGGCGAAGAGGTATGAGAGAATGCGGCCGATTGTGGTGAGCGGGTGGTTGATGGGATTCATGGTGTCGTTGGTCTTCGTGGGGGTGTTTTTGATTTTCGATGAGGCTTTGGCGGCTTCTTTTTTGACCGAAGACGGACCAATGGAGATCGTGGTGGCATTGTTGTGGATTGCGGCGGTTTTTCAGATCGCGGATCATTCACAAATTCTCTCGTCGGGCGTGCTGCGCGGGATGGATGATGTGAAGAAACCGGCGCTCATTATGTTTACAGCGCACTGGCTGATCGGGATGCCGATAGGGATCTATTTGGCCTTCTGGCAGGGAGTCGGTGTGGCCGGGGTTTGGTGGGGATTGAGCATCGGGTTGATCGCAGCGGCGGTGCTTTTGGGGTGGCGGGCTTGGCGAATGACGGCGAGGCCGCCTGAAAAGGAGGGCGTGGAGGTCCATTGAGGGAGGCGGGCGGGGGTTGATTTTGAGAATTTTCAGGCAGTTTGGAAAACTCCTTCTTGCGAGTAATCGCGGTTAGGTTACTTCTGGGAGCACGATTTTTTGTATCCTCTGATCATGAGTTCCACCCTGACTGTAGAAGAAGCCCGCGCCCAAGTTGACTCCCATACCGTGGAGATGATCAACTGGCACTTTTCGCCCGAGACCGGATGCCCCTACTGGCTTGACTGGGCCAAGACGGCGGGATGGGATCCCCGTGAGAAGGTCAAGTCCTTTGCGGACATGCTCCATTTTGACAATTTTGACGATGAAGTCCTCCGCAAGGAGGATCCCGCGAAGTTCATCCCGAAAGCTTATGAAGGCCGTCCTTACAATGTTTTCGAGACCGGAGGAACGACCGGGATGCCCAAGCAGCGCATTGGTTGGGATGATTACAAGACCGACTACACCGAGTTCTCCGAGCACTACGGTCCGGACTTTTTCCCGCAAGGGGCGAACTGGTTGATGGTGGGGCCGACCGGCCCGCGGCGACTTCGCATGGCGATCGAGCACCTCGCGAATATCCGGGGCGGAGCGTGTTATTTCATCGATCTTGATCCCCGCTGGGTGAAGCGCCTCATCGGAATGGGCGAAATGCAGATGGCGAAGGCTTATCAAGAGCACGTCATTGATCAGGCAGTGACCATTATCCGTCATCGGGATATTAAATGTATCTTCACGACGCCGCGCTTGCTGGAAAGCCTCTCACTCCGGATGTCGCTGGCCGATGCCGGAATTCGGGGTGTTTTTGCCGGGGGCACCACGATGACTCCGCAGTATGTGAAGTTCATCCAGGAAGAGGTTCTCGAAGGTAAGATCAACTACGCGCCGACTTACGGGAATACCCTGATGGGGTTGGCGATTTCCAAGAAACGTGAACCGGGTGAGTATTCGTTGACCTACTACGCGCCGCAGCCGCGCGCGATTTTGCGGGTGGTCGAACCGAAGGA
The DNA here is from genome assembly GCA_913060685.1 of uncultured Verrucomicrobiales bacterium. GTDB lineage: Bacteria > Verrucomicrobiota > Verrucomicrobiia > Verrucomicrobiales > Akkermansiaceae > SW10. The sequence goes on along the minus strand of CAJXVQ010000097.1, from coordinate 13,016 downwards.
CTCGACCAAGGTCATCGAATACGGCGAATATGGGCGCGTTGAACTCACGACGATGACAAAAGAGTTTTTTGTGCCAAGGTTCCTTGAGCGTGACGAAGCGATCCGCCGTCCCGAGTGTGATGAATTCCCTTGGGACGGGGTTGGCGATGTCCGTCCATTCCAAAGCGGTAGTAAGGCTGTGATTGAAGGGGTATACTAGCTGTTAGGGTGTGCGGAGTTGGCTATGAGCGGTTAGCGATTAGCTTTTAGCCCGGCGAACAAACGATGAAGGATTTTAGAAAGCTCAAGGTGTGGGAGAAGGCGCATGCGTTTGTGCTTTTGCTCTACCGTGAGACGCAGACTTTTCCTGCGGCCGAACAATATGGATTGACCTCACAGCTTAGGCGGGCCGCCGTTTCCATCCCGTCAAATATTGCTGAAGGTTGTGGGAGAAACTCCGACGCCGAGCTTCGCCGCTTCTGCGAAATCGCGATGGGTTCAGCCTCCGAAGTTGAATATCAACTCCCTCTCTGCCAAGATCTCGGCTTTCTAAAATTTGAAAAACACACCTGCCTGCACAACTCTCTCCTCGATTGCAAACGCATGCTCAACACCTTCATCCAAACTCTCCAACAAGCCGAGCATCTGCTCAAAAACCAACGGATAAGTTCTTAAAAAGCTAAAGGCCAACCGCTAAAAGCTAAAAGCCAATTTCTGCCACCAAACGATCCACGACCCACCTCCTACAATGCAAATTCCCATCCTACGCCTCGGTGAGACTTATGAGTCTGCCGATCTTGTGACCTTGAACGAAAACCTGGTGACGCACACTGCGAACCCGGGTTTGATTCGTCGTGATCTTTTAAATATCGGTAAGGCCAAAGCGGCCCTTGATGTCATTCCTGCGGAAACGCTTGCGGACTATTGCGAGGCAGCAGCCGAGCTTTTCATGAACGCCGAGTTACCCTGTGGTGATTCGACCCAAGGGCCGGATGATTACGTGGAGTCGCTTTCCGCGTTGACCCGTCTTCCGCATACTCTCGTGCGGATGAACATGAGCAAAATCCATGCGGCGATGTCGCAGATTCGCACGGTGATCGGCGGGCTGACACGTGGCATGCCTCTGGAAATTTTTGATCGTGGCATCACTTCGGTTGGTGGTCTCGATGTGAATTACTATCCGGCCACCAGTTCGCTGGGTGTGGCATTGCCCAGTAATGCGCCAGCGGTGAATTCGCTCTGGCTGCCTGCATTGGTCATGAAAATTCCAGTCTTGTTGAAGCCGGGTCGCGAAGATCCTTTTACGCCACTTCGGATTGTCCAGGCCATGATAAAGGCTGGTTTTCCAAAAGAGGCTTTCGGTTATTATCCGACAACCCACGAGGGTGGCGACACCCTGCTGACTTCATGTGGGGCGGGGATTTCCTTCGGATCTGATGTCACGGTGCGGAAATATGCGCCGTTTAAGAATATTCAGGTTCACGGGACGGGGCGTTCCAAAATTTTAATCGGTGAGGACTTCATCGATCGTTGGGAAGATTACCTTGATGTCCTGGTCACTTCGATTGCTGCGAATGGCGGACGGAGTTGTATCAATACTTCAGCGATTCTCGTACCTTCACACCGTGATGAGATCGCCGAAGCCCTGGCAGCCAAGCTGGCCGAGATTAAGCCGCTGGCCCGGGATGACTCCAACGCGCTCCTTTGCGGTTTCGCCAACACGGCCCTTGCCGAGGGGATCGATGGCATGATCGAAGGGCTTCTCGAAGAAGAGGGTGCCCGTGATGTCACCGCCGGTCATCGTGCGGGAGGTCGCAGGGTCGAGGCTTTTGATCAGACCTATCTTTGCCCGACTCTCATTGCTTGCGATGATAAGGATCATTCGCTGGCGAACACGGAATTCATGTTCCCCTATGCCAGCATCGTTGAGATGCCGCAGTCCGATATGTTGGCGACGATCGGCGAGACTCTTGTTGTGAGCGCCTTCACCGGGAACAAGGATTGGATTCAGGACCTCATGCTAAGCCCTGACATCGAGCGTCTTAACATCGGACCTTTCCCGACAAACCGGGTGCAATGGGAGCAGCCGCATGAAGGAAATCTCTTCGAGTTCCTTTATCACCGCCGGGCGATTCAAGGCGATCTCACCGCTGTTGGCTAAAGGTGAAAAAATGAGGTGAGTGTCATTCATATCCAGTTTGGGGTGATCACCGCAGCATTTCTTGCCTTGGTAGCTTGACCCTGCAACCCTCATTCATTACAAAAATTTTAGAAAGGGAGATCTTCCCGGACTGAAATCTCAATCGCTTCAGCCGTTCTCAAATGTATCATCAATTCGCCTAGGTATGCCAGTTTCCCGGACTCGCGCCATGATCGCGCCCATTGTCTCCCCAATTTTGGCCTTGTCTGCCTTTCTTCTCACCCAGTGCAGTATGGTTGGGCCGGATTATACGGAACCGGAAAGCATTACTCCGGATCTTTGGAATCAGAATCTGCCGAAAGCCTCGGGATCGAACTCAGCAGCACTCCAGGCGTGGTGGCGACACTTCGACGACCCGGTCCTCAATCGCCTGATTAGCAAAGCTGAAGCATCAAATCTCGATCTCGTTGTTGCCGGTGAAAGAGTCCTGCAGGCGAGGGCAAATCGTAATGCCACGCGCAGTGTTCTTTTTCCACAAGTCAATGGCATCGGGTCCATCACCGCAAATCGTGCGACCGAAAACGGTTTGTTTCCAGCCCCCGATGGTGGTTTGAACGAAGTCTATGACCTTGGCTTTAACGCGGGATGGGAGCTGGATTTTTGGGGGAAGAACCGACGCCTGGTGGAGGCTGCGCAAGCCAGCGAAGCGGCCAGCATGGAAATCTTTTTTGACGCCCGGCTCAGCCTTTTCAGCGAGGTCGCGATTGCTTACATCGAATTACAAACGGTCAAGCGACGGATCGTCATTACCGAGAAAAACCTGGAGACCCAGAAAGGCTCGGTGAAAATTGCCCGGGCCCGGCTTGATGCCGGTCTGGTTCCGAAACTCGATGTCTCCCAGGCAAAAGCAAACCAAGCGAATACGGCGGCGGTTATTCCACAGCTGCACCAGGATCGGGTGAGCTTGGTCAATCGTCTCGCCGCGCTTCTCGGGACTTATCCCGGTCAGCTTGAGCCCATGCTTTCCAAAGGCAGCAAGATTCCAGATCCCCCGGAATCCGTCGCCCGTGGGTTGCCGGCGGACCTGATCCGGGCTCGACCTGACATCCGCGCAGCCGAGCGAAATCTTGCCGCCGCGAATGCCGGGATAGGGGCAACGACCGCCGAGCTTTACCCTCAGTTTCAGCTCGGGGGCAACTTTACCCTTCAATCAGCAAGCACCGGTGATCTTCTAACATCAGGCTCTCGAAACGTTGGTTTTGGTCCGAGCTTTACCTGGAACCTCTTCAACGCCGGTCGGATTAAAGACCTGATCGAGATCAACAAATCCGAGACGCGTGCAGCCTATGCCACTTATCAGAAAACGGTGATCAATGCCGTTGCCGAGGTTGAAACCGCGATGGCCCGCCTGAGCTACGAGAGGGATCGCTACGACTTACTGGGAGAAGCCGTAGAAGCAGCCGAGGAGAGCCAGGGATTGATTATGGAGAGCTACAAAGATGGTCTCATTGCTTTCCAGAGCGTTGTCGATTCAGAACGAGTCGTTCTCCAGGCCCAAGATAATCAAGCGGCGAGCAGCGGGCAAATCGCAGCCGCCTATGCCAGCCTCTACAAAGCGCTCGGCGGCGGCACCCGCATCGGCTCGAAATAAATTAATTCTCAACTCTGCCTCCTGATGAATTCCATCCTTCTCAAAACCCGGTTCCTTTTTCTCTGCGGTCTCACCCTTTCGTGGTTCACCTCATGCGAGGACAAAGCGCCGCCTGCGCAAATGCCGCCACTTCCGGTAACTGTCGCTAAAGCCGAGCTGGCCAAACCCGTGGTCTACAGCGAATTTCCCGCCAGTTTGCGTGCGGCGAGTCAAGTCGAAGTCCGCGCGCGGGTGCAAGGCACTCTTCTCAAGAAGAACTTCACAGACGGTCAGCGGGAGTGGGTGAAGAAGGGAGAGACTCTTTTTGAGATCGATCCGGAGCCCTACCAGAAGGCTGTCGACGCGGCGCAAGCCGATCTGACCCGCGCCGAGGCCGGGGAGGCGCTTGCCCAATCACGTTTCAAGCGTCTCGACGAAGCCTTCAAGAAACAGGCGACCTCCGAGATTGATGTCGATGTTGCTCGTGCCGAACGCGACCAGAGTATGGCTGCCGTGCTTCAAGCCAAGGCGCAATTGGAGAGCAGCAAGCTTGACCTTGGCTATACCACAGTTAAGGCACCCATCACCGGTCGTATTTCACGATCTCTGGTCGACGTAGGAAACCTCGTTGGTTTTGCCGAGCCCACCTTGCTCACCACCATCATCGATGACAGCGAAATCAGTGGCTACTTTGAAGTGACCGAGCGTAAGATTCTCAACTTTCTGGCAGCCCGTAGCGACGAGGCCACCGCAAATCGCATCAAGAATCTCGAGATTCGGCTCAAGCTGGCTGACGGCCGGATCTTTAAGAATCAGCAGGACGAGATCGTTTGGGGAAAGATCGATTTCATCGAGAACGAAGTCTCTTCTCAAACCCGCACGAATCAGGTTCGTGCGAAGTTCGCCAACCCCGACGGAATCTTGGCTTCCGGTCTCTACGGTTTGATTGGGGTTCCTACCATGCCCGACCCTTCAAAACCAGAAGTGGCGGAAGCTCTGGTTCTTCCGACCGAGGCCATCTTGCGTGACCTCGCCGGATCATTCGTGTGGGTGGTCGATGACAAGAACACGGTGCAAAGGCGAACGGTCACGGTCGGTAAATCAATTCCCCTCGATCAAACCGGAGGCGTGAAAAAATCGGTCATTCTCACAGGCCTCGACGGCACGGAGAACGTCATCGTGGCCGGCTTGCAGCGGGCCCGCGAAGGTGGTGTAGTCGCACCGCAACCAGCCGGAAAGGCTGCCGCCCGCAAGTAGCACCCCAACCCAAGCGAGACTCATGTTCAGTGCCATTTTTATTCGACGCCCGGTCTTCGCGGCGGTCATCGCCATCGTGATGGTCGTGCTCGGCGCGGTCGCGCTGTTCAACATGCCGGTCTCGCGCTACCCGGATCTCGCGCCTCCCACGATTCAGATCAACGCCTATTATCCCGGTGCTGATGCCCAGACGGTCTCCGAAACCGTGGCGGCTGCCATTGAAAAAGAAGTCAACGGAGTTGAGGGTATGCTCTATATGAACTCGGTCAGCGGGAATGACGGGTCGATGAATCTGACCGTCACTTTCGAACCGGGGACAGATCTGGATACCGCGAACGTCCTGGTTCAAAACCGCGTCACGAAAGCCGAGCCACGCCTCCCGGCCGAGGTGCAAAAGACCGGAGTGAGCGTGAAGAAGAAGTCGACCGATACCGTCATGTATATCGGGCTGACTTCTCCAAATGACACCTACGATGCCGCCTTTCTTTCCAACTATGCCAACCTCAATGTCAGGGATGAGCTTCTTCGGGTCAATGGTGTGGGCGATGTCACGTCCTTCGGTGCCGGCGAATTTTCGATGCGTATCTGGCTCAAGCCAGACTTACTCAAGGCCCGGAATCTGGCTGCCTCCGAGGTTCTCGCCGCTGTCCGCGAGCAGAATGTGCAAGTCGCAGCGGGTCGGGTTGGCGCTGCTCCGAGCATGCCTGGCACCGCTTATGAATACGTCTTGAGTGCGCAGGGGCGGCTCAAGACAGTCGAAGAATTTGAAAACATCATCGTTCGAAGTGACGGTGAAAAAGGAAATATTCGTCTCACCGATGTCGCCCGGATCGAACTCGGCTCGGACATCTACAGTTTTGGTTCCCGGCTCAATGGCAAGGCTTCGATTACCCTCGCAATTTCACAGATCCCAGGCTCGAATCTCATCGCGGTGGCAGATGGATTGAAGGCCAAACTTGCCGAGCTTTCCGAGACCTTTCCTGGTGATGTCGACTACACCATCGTCTATAACTCGACCGATATTATCGATGCCTCGATCAAGGAGGTGCTCATCACCTTGATTGCCACGCTCATTCTGGTGGTTCTGACCGTCTACCTTTTCCTACAGGATTTCCGGGCCACTTTGATTCCGCTCGCGACCATTCCGGTTTCCCTGATTGGGGCCTTCTCGGTGCTCCTCGCGATGGGATTCTCGCTGAATATTCTCACTCTTTTCGGTCTTGTTTTGGTGATCGGAATTGTGGTCGATGACGCGATCATTGTGGTGGAGAACACGACGGTTCACCTCGAAAAAGGTCTGCCACCGAAGGAAGCCGCGATCGCGGCGATGAAGGAGGTCTCCGGCCCGGTGGTGGCGACAACGCTCGTTCTGCTTGCGGTCTTTATCCCAACCGCGATGCTCGCCGGGATCACCGGAACGATGTTCAAACAATTCGCGATCACGATCGCGGTGGCGACCGTTTTCAGCTCGGTCAATGCGCTCACTCTCAGTCCGGCCCTTTGCGGAGTTCTTTTGCGCAAAAGGACCAAGAAGCCTCGTGGACTTTTTAAAATGTTCAACCGCTCGGTGGATGCCACCAACAGCTTTTACCGGATGCTGGTTCGAGGAACGATCAAGGTCTCCATTCTTGGGATCATTGCTTACGCGGGGATCACCTATCTTGCGATGAAGGGCTTGGATAGCCTGCCGAAAGGGTTCGTTCCGCAAGAGGATGAGGGCTACTGTATGGTGGGAGTGCAACTTCCGGACGGAGCGACGCTCGAGCGCACCGAGGCCGTGATGCGCAAGGTTGAGGCTATTGTGGCGAGCATCCCCGAAGCCCAGGACTGTCTCTCGATCACCGGTTACTCGGTGATCGATGGCGCGGCTTCCGCGAACACCGGATTCGCGGTGGTGACTTTTAAGCCGTGGGAAGATCGGCCCGAGGCCAGCCAGCATCAGTCTGAAATTTTGAAGAAGCTTCAGAGGTCGTTGATGAGCATTCAAGAGGCCGGGGCCTTTGCCTTCGCCATGCCCTCGCTTCCGGGTGTCGGAACTTCGGGAGGCTTCACTTACATGCTTCAGGATAAGCAGGGGGTCGGCAGCGAGCAGCTGCAGGTTGTCGCCAACCAGCTGATGATGGCGGCCAATCAAGATGAACGATTGGAGGGCGTCCGGACCACCTTCCGTGCGAGCGTCCCGCAAATTTTTGTTGATATTGATCGCGATCAGATCAAGCGAACCGGCACCTCACTCGAGGCCGTCAATGAGACCATGCAAACCTACCTTGGTTCGGCCTACGTGAATGACTTCTCGATCTTTGGGAGGATCTTCAAAGTGACCGCGCAGGCGGATGCCGAGTTCCGGGCCGAGCCGGATGATATCAACTCGCTTCATTTGCGTGGAGCCAATGGTGAAATGATTCCTCTCGGTGCGATCGTAGAGCTCAAGGAAATCGTAGGGCCACAAACGATCACACGATTCAACATGATGCCTGCGGTAAAGATTCTTGGAAATCCGTCCGGCGACAACAGCTCCGGCGTAGCCATGGATGCCATGGAGGAATTCTCGGAAACTTCGCTGCCCCCCAGTATGGGTTATGCGTGGTCGGAACTTTCCTTCCAGGAGAAGATCTCGGCCAACAGTGGTCTTGGGATTGTTTTTGGTTTCGCTATCTTGATGGCCTATCTCGTTTTGGCGGCCCAGTATGAGAGTTGGACCCTGCCCATCTCCGTGTGTCTCTCGGTCCCTCTCGCCCTTCTGGGCGCGGTAGGTGCAATCATGATCCGGGGAATGGAGAACAACATCTACACCCAGATCGGCATCATTCTGCTGATTGCCCTATCGACCAAGACAGCGATTCTCATCACGGAATTTGCGAAAGAAAAACGGGACGAAGGCATGAGCCTGAAGGACTCGGCGGTCGAGGCCGTTCGTCTTCGATTCCGGGCCGTCATGATGACTGCGCTTTCCTTTATCCTTGGAGTGATTCCTCTTCTCATCGCATCCGGCGCCGGTGCGGAGTCCCGTAAGGTTCTCGGCACCGCGGTCTTTGGTGGCATGGCCGCCGCGACGCTTCTCAGCATGGTGGCTGTTCCCCTGCTCTACTACGTCATTCAGGGGATTGTTGAGAAATTGACCGGTAAAGCCGATCCCAAAGAGGAGACTCCTTCTGAAGAAGAGCCGCCGCTTGCAGAGGAAATCGTGGCCAGCCCCGAGTAGAGTGCCATGCCAGCGTTTCCCCTGTTCAAGAAATGGTTTCGCTTGAAATCCCTGGTTCTGCTGGTGTCACTCCTGGCTCTCATTCTTTTCAGTGGAAGTCAGCCCGACATTAGTGATCCCTTTATCTCTGGAGTGATGTGGTCCTCCAACCTTGGGGTCTTCTGTCTCGGGGGCGTTCTGCTGGCCAGCAATCGCTTTTGGCTGAAGCTCTTCGGTGGCCTCTGTGTCCCGGTTGTTGTTCTTGGCGTGCTGTCGGAAATCATGCCGGAGAATATCGCGATTCTGTTCGCTTCCCGCTGGATGGTGCTTTTGCTGCAGTCGCTGATGCTCGCGACCGTCGTGCGATTTTCGTTGGAAGGCAAAACGAGCAATCAAACCGATCGGCTGCTTGCGGGCATTTGTGGATACCTGATTTTGGGTACGCTTTGGGCCAATCTTTATGGGATCTGCCAATTGAGTGGAGCCGGCTATTTTGTCACCAGTGCCGGCGAAAAAGCTACCGATGAGAACGGAGCGCTCCTCTACTATAGCTTCGTGACCATGAGCACGCTTGGCTACGGCGACATCACCGCGACCACTTCGTTCACCCGTATCCTCTCAGCGCTCGAGGCAATCTGTGGCACGCTCTATCTGGGTATCTTTATCTCGACTCTGATTCCCCGCCACATGGCCCCTCCTGCTTCGGATTCGGACAAGTAGCTGACGTCGGGCTAAAATGATCGTGATCTCGTTCTTTTACGCCGCATCCAAATGATCGATAGGACCAGGCCAATTAGGGCACCCAAATGTTCATGATGAATGAGCGTGCCCCAACTGGTGATTTTCAATGGGAGTAAGGATTTTTCTTACTTCGTTTGGGCTGCGGCTGGGTTTTCGAGGATCCAGTCGTAACGACTGAGTATGGACGTTCGAGAAGTGAAGTTGTTGAAGATAGAGTGCTTGATGGCGAATTCCTGCCAGTGGATTTCCTCCTCGCGATTACCGAGGTTTCGGTGAATCCGGGCGAGGGTGTCGCAGTAGGAGGCCCTGGGGTGATTTTTGAGTGAGGCCTTGCTGTGTTGGAGCGCTTCTTCAAGATGGCGACCGGAGACTGCGCATAGCCATGCCACGGTATTTCGAGCAAAACGATAGTGGGGATACTTTTCGGCAGTCTTTAGGAGATGCTGGTAGGAGCGATTGAAAAGCTGGTTGTAAATTTGGGGGTAGTCTTTTTGATCGAGGCGCCAAAGAAGGGTGTCGGTGATGAAGATGGAACCGACGAGTGGTTTTGCGGCTTGTTGAATGAGTTCATGCCCTTCTTGACGGTTTCCCGAGTCAATGAGATCGAGCCCGCGGTAGACGTTGAGCCTAAGGTTTGCCGAGAGAGGGACACTGGCACTACTCCATGATCTGCTTTTTGCTTGAGCGATGACCATGGCCAGGCTCACCGCTTTTGCCATTTTGCGATCATCCCGGGTTTCAGCGGTGCTTAGCATCCAGTGGAAGTTTTGCACCCAGGCCGATGAACTCGGCGGGAGTTCGAAGGCGATTCGTTTTCTGATGTCCGAGGCATCCGGGTGGCATCCGGTTAGGGTGAGATCTGCAGCCACAGGGGAGAGGAGTTCGGGATTGGTGAAATGGCTCCCCATGGCGTGAGTGAGAATTTTTGTGCCTTCCTCAATACTGCCCGATTTTTTGAGGATTCCGGCGAGAAGACCGGGTGCGTGTTTTTGCGGAGAATCCATTCTCTCTATGAATTCGAGAGCGCGTTCCCAATCTCTGAGATAGACGAACTGTTTCACCGTTTCGAGTTGCAGGGTTCGCTTGAGTTTTTCGAATCGGGGAGCGCGTGCCAGCATGGCTTCGCTGACGATGGAAATTGGTTCGATGCCGACTCCGTTTCGGATGATGAGGTCAAGAAGGTCATCATCTTTGCGCCCGCGCTGAATCATGCGTTTCCAGCCGTCATTGCGCTCAGCGCGGTTGGGGTTTGACCAACCGCAGAAGGTTGCCATTTCATCAAAACGTTTTCGGAGAGAGAGGCTTTCATCTTTAGCAAGCAGGTTCCAGAGGGGCAGGGTGTCTTCGCTTTGATAGGCTGAGAAGTATTTGAGTAATGAAAGGAAGTCGTCCTCCTTCCAGTCGTCTTTGATCGTTTTGAGGAGCAGGGAGTTGCGCAGCGAGCGTGGCATCCGGTTGAGGTAATCCTGCCAATGTTCTTCGCTCGCGTCCCGACTTGCTTTCTCAATTGGGGCAAGAATCTTGCGGCATTGGGCAAGGTCACCCAGGGTCTCTAATCTTGAAGCGAGGTAAAAGATATCGTCGGCCGATTTGGATTTGTAGTTTCCAGTCTTGATGATTTCCTCCACGCGCTCCGTGAGCCATGCGTCCTGTTCTTTTTCAGTGGCGGGGAATTTGTAGTGACCAAGCCATTGATCAATTTGAAAGGTACTGGGATAGAGGGCTGAGAGGAGGTTGGAATCATGCTTTTTCAATGAGGGAAGCGTGAGGTCGAAGTAGCCGGTGAGAAGGAGAGACCGAAAGATGAAATCCCGCTCGCGTTCCGTCTTTGCCGCTTCAGCATCGGTGAGAAGTTCTTTGGCAAGGGCATCGGCCTTTTCGATCTTCCCCTCTTCTTGTGCTCGAATGATCGACAGGGTTTTCTCCTGAGCGGGGATATTTGTCGGGACTTTTTCGTGCCAGGTGAGGAAAGGGATGCTGTCACCTGCAAGAAGTGAGAGGGAAACGATGCTCTCTTTCTCTCCCATTTTCCGGGCCAGGGCCAGGGCTTTTTCAAGCTCTCCGGATCTGCGGTAACAGGCGAGGAGAATATTCCGATCCTCCAGGCGATTCGAAGCTTCCAGGGTTTTGATCTCGGCGGGCAGGGTGCCCGTTAGGCTGTAAAGACCAGCCAGTAGGGCTGGTCTTGCGGGATGATCGGGAAAGAGATTGAGAAGTGCTTCGACTTCCTTGGTTTCGCCGGCAAGTGAGGTGGTGCGAATCGCGGCCTCGAAGGCCTCGGCCGCTTCTTTTTCGAGAGTGTTTTTGACGACGTAATCCTTTTCCTCCGACCAGAGGGTCAGAAGTGCGAATGAGAATTCCGGTTGCGTGAGTTTACGGAGAGCGGTGATCCGGCCCTTGGCATTGAAGGATGGGTATTCGTCAATCAACTTGATCATTTCCGGGGGAGAGTTCGGAGTCAGGTGGAGAGTGATCCGGCGGAAGAGCAGGTTTGCGCGTCGGGCAATTTCGGGATCCTCGCTGGCGACAAGAGCCTTCAGTCGATCCAGGGAATTTTTTCCCGATTTCCAGATCGTTTGGAATGCCTCATCTCGTTCCCGGGATTCCTCCGAGGAGAGCTTCTTCAGAGCGTCCTCGATCGGGGCATCTTGGGCCGTGGCTGTCGAAAGAGTCGCGGAAAAAATGAGGAAGCGAAGGAAGGAACTTGCGGTCATCATTGGAGATCATACGCCGAAGAAGGGGGCGTTGCAGGCAGAATCGCTGATTTGGGAGAGATTGAGATGATCTGTCGATGGACGCTTTGGTCGCGTCTATTGGTCCGCCATTCGTGATTGTGGCCTTTACCTGAACGCTGATGCTAATACGTTTGCATGACTGTGAGTTTCCAAGCGCCGATCCTGAATCTCGAGAATGTCTCACGTCAGTTCGGGGACTTCCGGGCGGTTGATCAGCTCACTTTGGAAGTGGCAGCGGGGGAGATTGTTGGTCTGCTCGGTCCGAATGGGGCGGGCAAGACGACGACCGTCAAGATGTTGATGGGGATGATGCGGCAGACTTCCGGTGACTTGTCTCTCTTTGGGATGGATTGTTTTACAGAGCGGAGTGAGGTGCAGAAGCGAGTCGGTTTCCTGCCGGACGAGCCGAATTTCCAAGCCCACTTGCGGGGGATTGAGCTTTTGGAATTTGTGGGGAAAGTGCGTGGATTGTCACCGGAGACGATCACGGCGCATATCGATGATGTCGGAGCCAAGCTTGGCTTGGTGGAGGATCTCGGGGAGTTTGCGGCGAACTATTCCAAAGGCATGCGTAAGAAGTTGGCTTTCCTGATGGCGACGGTTCACCAGCCCGAGCTATTGATCATGGATGAACCGACCAATGGCTTGGATCCGGTGGCGACGCGCTCGTTTTTAGAATTGGTCATGCGTTTTGTGGAAGGGGGCGCCGGGGTGCTTTACTCGACGCATCTCTTGGATCAGGCCGAGAAGGTGTGCCATCGATGTGTTGTCATGAACCGTGGACAATTGGTGGCAGAGGGCACGGTGGCGTCATTGAAGGCGGAGTCAGGGGTGGAGACTCTGGAGGAAGTATTTTTTGCAGTGACCGGGGAAGCCGAATCGACTCATGCCTGAGCCTCGACAACGCACTTGGGTGGAAGTGGTCAAGGCCTTGCTGACCCTCGCGTGGTATCGTTTTCGTCATTCGCTGGGGTGGAAGGGTAAAGTGGATCACCGTTTTCGGAGTCCCACTCTCCCGAAGCATTCCAAGCGCTCGTTCTTTTTTCTCATCATGGGTGTCCTGTTTTTGACGCAGGGATTTTTCATGACCCACAAGATGATCGTGGCTTATGCCGACAGGTCGTTGGCACTCAACGGGGAGGGGGTTGCGGTCGCTGAGAGGACCTACCAAAAAATTCAGGCAAGCGCCTCTTCCTGGAAGGCGATGACCGATCAAGAGATCGAGGCGGACGTGATGATGAGTTACATGTTCAGTAGTTATGATCGTGAGCGTTTGGGGTTGGAACCTCTCGAAGTCAATGAGGTGATTGCCACTTTCCTGTCTCTTATACACATCTCCGAGCCCACGAGACC
>CAJXVQ010000096.1 GCA_913060685.1 uncultured Verrucomicrobiales bacterium | reverse complement strand
CGAGATCAGCCTCGGTCTCGTGGGCTCGGAGATGTGTATAAGAGACAGCTGTAGCTCTTTTGGAAGAGCTTTTCAGGATCGGCGGCAGGTGAAAGTTCGGGCTTTACCGGAAGCTCGGGAAGAGCGTCCTTTTCCGGCACCGGCTCATCCTGATCGGGAAGGACCGGGGGAGTTTCCTGTGCGTGTAGTAATGCCGCCGCGAAGAGGGCTGGCAGAATTTTCATCACTTGGTGTCTTCTTCTTCCGTGGCCTCTTCGATTTCACCGGTTTCGACCAAGCTGGTAAATTGCACGATCCACGTGGGAGCGGATTTGTGGGTGAGATTTTTTTTGAGATGCTCAAGCATTCTCAAGGCCGCGCCACGTTGGTCTCCATTTCGAAAGAGATCGACCTCCATGGCCCAAGTGAGGTTGTGGCGACCTTCGGCCAGCCATTTTTCGAAACCGGGTTTTCGATCACGGTCGGCGCTGGCTTCATTCGTCCACTTTTCAAGGAGAGTGCCCTCATTTTCAATGCGCTTGAGCCAGGCCGAGCGCAATGCTGTGTGGCTTTCTGGATTGCGGAGGGGCGGCAGGATCACGCTTTCGTAGAGAGCTGCGATATCGAGAGGTGAAGTGGGCCAACCGGCAACCTCGACATTATTCACGGAGTAGGCGTCGGCAAAGATACTGTTGAGGACGTTGTCTTTGAGGAGAGTTGCCTGCCCTTTGAGATCTTCGGCATCCCGGAGGATGGCTTCGAGGACTGAGACACCGCGGGCGGACATGCTGGTCATGTCTTTGACCTGGGCTGCTTCCAGAGTGAGCACCAGCCAGTTCAACTGATGACGGAGTGCGAGTCTGAACCCGGCGCTATCGGTGCGTTCCTTATGGCGTTTTTTCCAATCACGAAATTCACTGGCTTTTTTGACCTGATCTTCAAAGCGGACTTTCTCAATACAATTGAGATAGAGGTCATGAGCGGCGGCGTCGCTTTCACGGGCCCTTTTGAAAGCAGCGAGAGCGACGCCAAAGCGGCCTTTGACGGTGCTGTTTGAGGATTCTTGAATCTCTTGGAGCTTTTCGAGCAGAAGTTCACGGTCAATGTCGCTCAGCGGCTTTTCTTCCGCGAGGACAGGGTTTGCTATGAGAAGAGCAAGAGCAGCAAGGCGTTTCATGGGGTGGGATCTACCGGGTGAGGGGCGTCGCACCGGAATGGGCGACTTGATTTCAATAGACGTTCTTCCTTCCTTTGTCGAAGTCATAGTTGGCCGGAGCCTGGCAGGGTAATCAATCAAGCAAGAGAGAGATTGGGCTGATTGGTTATGCGACCCAGATCATTCGCGTTCAGGCAGGTGTCAGTTGGCTGCGTTTTAAGGTGAGTTCGTAGAGGATTTCGTCAGTAACCTCGACAAGCCGGAAGGTGACTGTTGGATCATCCGGAGAGGTATCGAAGGTAAACTCACCGAAAGCAAATTTATCACTGAAGCCGTAGAGTTGGGTTTCCCACTTCTTGTTTTTTGCAGGAGGGCCGCTCCGGCCGCCCAAGCTTGCCGGTTCGAATTCATAAAACTCGAATCCCGAGGGACGCGGGATTTTAAAACCCCGGGCGCCATGTCGGTCGCCCGAAAGAAGCAGGACTCCGGGAATACGGTGTTTTTCAATGAGGCTAAAGATTTGCTCACGGCCTTCGGGGTCGAACTTTCCCCAGGAGTCCTTACCGCCCGAGACGTGGTCGGACCACATCGTGCCGCAGGTCATGATGATGAAGGGCCCCTTGCAGGCGAGGAGGGTTTTCTCAAGCCATGCCATCTGCTCCGGTCCGAGGAAGCAGTGCTTTTCATCCTTGGTGCGGAAGTAGCGATTGTCCGTCATAATGACATCGCAAGGACCGATACGAGTGTGCTGGAAAATCCCGCCACCTTCGTCACCGAGGCCATAGTAGGGATTATTCCAGGACTGAGTGTAGACCTTACGTACGCCGCGCCGATCCTTGTCGCTATACTTGCGGGGGATTCCCCAGAGATCGTTGTCAAAGTAATCGTGATCATCCCACGAGGTGTAAACCGGGGTGGAGCAGACGATGTTTTGCCAGGCCGGGTGAAAGTCGCGCATCGTGTAGTCGGCGCGGTGCATTCCGAAATCATTGCGCCGGTCTTGCACCGCGACATCGCCATACATGAGCATGGCAAGTGGTTTGTGCTTGAGGATCGTGTCGGCTTGATCGCCGTGGCCGAGTCCCCAGCGATGCTGGCAGGTGCCAAAGGTGATGCGGGTTGTGTCCGTCTTGTCCGCCGAAGGCGTTGTGATCGCAGCGTGCTTCGGGATCTTGATCGGATCTCCATCAACCAAAATCTCATAAGGCGTGATCGAACCTGGTTCCAGTCCCGTGACCTCTACGATGGCTGTGAGATCTGATTCCAGCGAACTCTCAACCGGTCCGAAGGTTTTTTCTTCGCCGCCAATTTTGAGCCTCACTTTCACACGGGCTGGTTTGGTGGTACGGAGCCAAACTTTCACGCCATCACTTGCGAGGCAGCCCAGCATAGGGCCCCCGAAATGAGTCACTCCTTGTTCCTCGCAGAGGGCTCGCACTTTCTTGTCACCGGCCACCGTGGCAAAGCTCGCGTTTGGGCCTGTCGCCAAGGATTCATAGATCGCTGAAAAGAGCCGGGTTTCTGCTTCCGATAGCGTGTCCCAAAGATTCAAAATCTCGAGCGAGTCAGCGAGTGTCCCACCTGTGGGTCCTCTGAATCCGTAGGATGGTTTCGTGCTCAGACCACAGGTCAGGGCAACGCCGGAGAGGGTGGTTTTCTGGAGGTAACGGCGTCGGTTCATGAGCTATTTTTTCTCAAGTTGGTGGCTGTGAATCTTGGGAGTCTGATTTCCAGAGACTCGATGACGGGGCCTGCCGGGTCTTCCTGTGCTGGAAGGAGTCCAATCAGTAATGCCACAACCATGAAAATCTTCATGGCTGCGTCTCGATCTTATTTCGGGGAGAGTGGCGGGTTTACCCGCCGGTCTTGGGACCACGGGGCTTTTTGGGCTTGGCCTGTTTTTTAGCACCGCCGCCTTTTTGTTGGCCTGCGCGTTGTTTTTGAGCGGCCTCGGCGCGCTCGGACATTTTTTGCATCCAGGTTTTTTTACCTGCTTTTTTGGAGGTCTTGAGCTCGGGCTCGGGCATTTTTTGCATGAGCCAGGTCTGACCGATGGAAAAGATGTTCTGGGTGGTCCAGTAGAGGGCGAGAGCGGAGGCGAAGTTGTAGCAGAAGAAGAAGAAAACAAGCGGCATCAGCATGAACATGCGCTGTTGCATTTTGTCTCCCGTCTTGGGAGTGATCTGCATTTGGATGACCATGGTGACAGCCATCAGGATGGGGAGGATGTTGATGGGGAGGCCCATCACGTGACCCACGGTATCGGGCTGGGAAAGGTCTGTCACCCAGCCGAGGAAGGGCTGGTCGCGCAGTTCAACCGCATATTGCAGCATGTTGTAGAAGCCGAAGAAGACCGGGATCTGAACCAGCATGGGGAGGCAGCCGCCCATCGGATTCACTCCAAATTCGCGGTAGAGTTTCATCATTTCCTGATTCACCTTGTTGGGATCATCAGGATACTTCTCCTTGAGCGCGGCGATTTTGGGTTGCAGCTTTGACATCCGCTTCATGGTGCGGGTCGATTTAGCGTGCAGAGGCCACATGAAGGTTCGGATGATGAGGGTGAGGACGACGATGGCCCAACCCCAGGACCAAGCATTACCTTCGCCTCCGAAGATGTTGGAGAGGAAATTGAGGACATTGTTGAGGCCCCGGCTGATCCAGCCGAAGAACCCGTAGTCCATGACGTCACCTTTGTCGCCATCGAGGCTGCGGATGAGGGCGTTGTTCTTGGGGCCCATGAAGATGTCGAAGACGTAGTCGCGGGACTGTCCGGCTGGGATGGCTTCCTTGGGGAGTGAGAGGTAGGTGTTGAAAACGGTGGCGGATTTGCTGCCTCGCTTTGCGGGGAGATCAGCATCGCTTGGGATGGCGCGGAAGATGCCGGGGTAGGGTTTATCCGGGGTGACGATGGTGGCAAAGAACTGGTTTTCGACGCCGGTGAAGAGAAGGTTTTCTTCAAAAGCCTGTCGGAACTCGGTCGCATCTGTGCCGAACATGCTGCTGAAGTAACCGGTCGTTTCGGAGTCGTATTTTCCGTTTTCACTCCAGAAGAAGTTCAGATAATTCGAGCGTTCATCAGCGTGGGCGGGAGCGGCGGAGCCATTGAAGATGGCGAGGTCACCGGTGGAGATTTCGCTTGGGGTGTCGTTCTTGAGAGTCAGTTTGAACTGGAGCCGGTAGGGGCTGCCGGGGTTCTCTTTGTCATCGACCTTGGCCGGAACGAGTGACCAGGTTTTCCTTGCGATGAGGTTGTTGGAAATTGGGGCCTCGTAGGTGATGGAGGTGTCGTTTTTATCGATAACCTCGTAATATCCCTTTTCGAGTGTTTCGCCGGAAATACTTGTGAGGGCGCCGATACGGTTGAGCCCAAGGTCGTTCATGGTGATGAGGTCATCACCAAAGACTGATTTTTCCTCGAGGAGCTTGTTCTGAACGATGCCTCCCTCGAGAGATGAGAGGGTGAAGACACTGACGTCAGTGGCAAGGTCGTGGCTTTCTTCCTTGCCGAGACTCTCCGGGATGGGCTCGGGTTCGACGGCGAGCCCGACCGGTTTGTTCTCCGGAGTTGCTTCCGGCTGTTCGGCTTTCTCTTTTTCAGCTTCCGCGAGTTCCTTTTTACGGGTCTCTTCGGCGTTCTTGCTGTTAAAATGAAGATTGAGTGCCAGTAAAATGGCGCAGATGGTGACGACGATCCAAGCTTTACGATCCATGATCAGTGATGGGTATTGGGAGAATTTTGAGAGGAGTGCTTTGAGCCTCCGGTGGATGGGACGGGGTCATAACCGCAGCCACCCCAAGGATGACAGCGTAAAATCCGGCGAATGCCGAGGTAGCTGCCTTTGAGGGAGCCGTGGGCTTCGACGGCTTCGAGAAAATAGTGCGAGCAGGAGGGCTCGTAGCGGCATCCGGCATTGGGCCCGCCCACGGCGTGGAGGATGGGGCGGATGAGGAGTTGGTAAGCCCGGATGACCAGTCGGATGAGAAATTTCATGACGGGTCGGAGGGGTGGTCCTGCCAGATTTTGAGGCGTTTCGCAGTCTTGATCCAGTCGGCTTCGAGTTCCTGAAAGGTGGCTTGGGAAGCCCGCCATCGCGCGATGGTGACGATCATGTGCCGTTCCGGGAGCTGATCACCATGCTTGCGGATAATTTCACGGAAGCGCCGACGCAGGAGATTACGAGTGACCGCTTTCCCTGCCTTCTTGGAGGTGATGAGGCCAAAACGGCGGTCGCTGAGGGCCGGGTCTCCGAGTGAACCGATCACAAGGAAGCGGCCGGCTGCAGATTGCCCTTTTTGACGGACAACCTGAAACTCGCCCCATTGGCGCATGCGCCGCTGACGAGTCAGGTCCATGACCGTATGATCGAACGTAAGAAAAGAGGGTCGCGGGAGGGCGACACCAATTTACTTGGTGTTGTTCTGCACCGTGTGGCGCTTGAAGTGGATCTCGGCACCTTTTGGAAGAAGGCGCTTGCGGCCTTTACGGCGACGATTTTTGAGGATGCCGCGTCCAGCTTTGTTCGCCATGCGGGCACGGAATCCGTGTTGCTTCTTGCGAGTACGCTTGGAAGGCTGGTAAGTCATTTTCATGGCCGTAAAAAAAGGTAAGGTTTTGGAAAAATCCCGGCTGCAGGGAGCGGGGGGCGGAGACTAGCCGGATGAAGTGGCTTGTCAACCCATCGTGAGAGTTTTTCTAAAAAGTTCTCATGGGATTCTCGATTCCCCTCTCCATTTCTTGTGTTAAGCTCCTCCTATGTCGGCGGAAGATAGTCTTGCGGTTTCCATGCTGGTGATTCTGGCGATTGCGGGGGCGACGCTCATGACGATTTTTTTCTCGCTGCTGAGAAATGCGGGGAAGAAGGACGAGTTGGAGGAGCTTCTGAGAGAAGAGCCTGAGGTTTCGGATGATCCGGAGGCCGAACCGGCGGGTGGAGAACCCGAATCGAGGCAGCCTTGGGAAAAAGATGCGGATTGGTGGCGGAAGTAGAATGAGCGACCCGCTCGTTCACCAATGGACGGGCCGCGATCGAAGGGAGCTTTGGTTGAGGGGGGTAAAACGAGCGGGACGCTCATTTTACGTTTTCCTCACCAAGAAGATACTTGGAGGCTTGCTCGACATCTTTATCACCGCGACCGGAGAGATTGACGATGATGAGGTCGTTCTTGTCCATGGAGCCTGCGACCTTGGAGACGTAGGCAATGGCATGAGCGCTTTCGAGGGCGGGGATGATGCCCTCGGTGTGGGAGAGCTCGCGGAAGGCGGCGAGGGCTTCGTCGTCTGTGGCGTAGGTGTATTCAGCGCGCCCGATGTCCTGGAGATAGGCGTGCTCGGGGCCTACGGCGGCGTAGTCGAGTCCCGCGCTGACGGAATGAGTGAGTTCAATTTGCCCGTCGTCGTTTGCGAGGAGCCAGGTCTTGGAGCCCTGTAGGACGCCGAGCTTGCCGCCCTGGAAGCGTGCGGCGTGGCGCTCGGGGATGATGCCGTCACCTCCGGCTTCGACGCCGACCATGCGCGTGTCTTCGTCGTTTACGAAAGGGTGGAAAAGTCCCATGGCATTTGAACCTCCGCCGACGCAAGCGACGAGGAGCTCGGGAAGGCGTCCTTCTTTTTGGAGGATCTGCTCGCGGGCTTCGAGGCCAATGACACGGTGGAAATCACGGACCATCATTGGGAAAGGATGGGGGCCGAGGGCGGAGCCGAGAATGTAGTGGGTGTCATCGACGGTGGCGACCCAGTCGCGCATGGATTCATTGACGGCCTCTTTAAGGGTGGCTTGCCCGGCGGTGACGGGGACGACTTTAGCGCCCATGAGGCGCATGCGAATGACATTGAGGGCCTGGCGCTGCATATCGACCTCACCCATGTAGACGGTGCAGTCCATGCCGAAGCGGGCGCAGACGGTTGCGGTGGCGACGCCGTGTTGGCCGGCCCCGGTTTCTGCAATGATGCGTTTTTTACCGAGACGTTTGGCGAGGAGGATTTGGCCGATGGCGTTGTTGATTTTGTGAGCGCCGGTGTGGAGGAGGTCCTCGCGCTTGAGGTAGATTTTAGCTCCACCGAGTTTTTCGGTCCAGCGCTCGGCAAAGTAAAGGGGAGTGGGTCGCCCGCAATAGTTGTGGAGGAGGTCATCGAGTTCGGCTTGAAATGCCGGGTCTGCCTTGGCTTCAGCGTAGGCGGTGACGAGCTCATCGAGCGGAGTCATGAGGGTTTCGGGTGCGAAACATCCTCCGAATTGACCATAGTGGCCGGTTGCGTCCGGGACGGTGGCTGCCTGGGTGCTCATGCGGGCAAGGTAGCCGAAGTGCCGGGAATGGCACGTGCAAATTTACTCCGATTCCGTGACGGTGCGGAGCCAGTCCGCGATGGATCCCTCGGTGTGTTCACCGGCGGCGAGGGCGAGATAGTGGGGGTATTTTTCAATTTCTCCAATCGTGAAGACGCAACCGTTGAGATTGAGGAAAAGTTCGCAAGTAATGGCCGCTGTGCGCTTGTTTCCATCAATAAACGGATGGGATTATAACGGATTCAAGACGTGATTTGTGAGCTTGGGCAGGCTAGAACCAGCACAGATGGCAAAGATTGCAGTGTTGGGATCTGGGACAGGATCGAATTTTCAAGCCCTTTTGGAAGTGATGGGAGAGGAAATTGTCTTGGTGATCTCGGATCAGCCGGGAGCAGGGATTCTCGAGAAAGCGGAGCGGGCGGGGATTCCGTGGGTGGTTGAAAAAGGAGGGCGTGATCTTTGTGAACGGATCCTTGCTCATCTTGAAGGGGTGGATTTGATCTGTCTGGCTGGTTTTATGAGGCTGGTGAAAGAGCCCTTGCTGAGCGCTTTTTCAGATCGCATTCTGAACATTCATCCGTCCTTACTTCCGAAATACCCCGGTTTGCGTGCGTGGGAGCAGGCCATTGTGGGCGGAGCCACCGAGTCGGGATGCACCGTTCACTATGTCGATGCAGGAATGGATACCGGAAAGGTCATCCTCCAGGCCCACGTGCCTGTTTTGCCCAATGACACGCCGGAGAGTCTGCACGCGCGAATTCAGGTCGAAGAGCACCGCATCTACCCTCTGGCCGTGAGGAAGTGTCTCTCCATCATTGCGAACGGGGAGTGATTAGGAGCCGAACGAAGTTTTTTGTTGGGCTGGTGGCAACGCCGAGCCGATAGGTCGCGAGACCATTTTCATCGATGGCGAGAGGCTGTCTCGGGAGTTCGAGCGATTCCCAAACGATCAGGTCTGCGGAGCTTTGCGGAGTGACCATGAAATCATCCGCCCCAAGCTTGATCTGAAATTCGTAGAAAGACTCCTCTCCAATGATCGTGAGTTTTGGCTCCACTGGTCCCAGGACAAATGCCGCCAGTTCTTCGGCTTCACTATCAAAGGTCAGTGAGTCGGTGAATCCAGGTGAACCGTGACGAATCGCGCTACAACGCCAATTTTCACCAGTCGAAAGGTCGGGGCGGTTCCGGGGCTGAATCAGGTTCAGGGAATAACCACCGCCATCAGCGAAGATGGGCCATGGGGCTTTGTCGTTGTATTCCAAGTCAAAGATGATCGATCCATCGGCGGCTGCCAGCGTGATTTGTTCGCCGGAGTTCGCGAGTTTGGTGAGATTTGCAAATTCGCCCGCGATCGTGAGCTCATTGCCATAGGTCGCGATGATGGAGGCTTCGTCCTCAACGATGAGGATTCTTTCTCCCGGGGCCAGGGTGGTCCCTGGTGAAAAGGTGAAGTTGATTCCGGCGGTGAAAGAGGCATTCGTCAAGTCAACGGTCTCGGTGGGAGAGATGTTGAGGAGCTCGATGAACTCGGTGCCGGGAGACTCGTCTGCGGGATGATAATTGATTTCGCTGACGATAAGGTTCTGCGGCCCCGCCGGAGTGCCGGTCACGAAGGTCGCGCTTTGGAGGGCGGACCAGGCTCCTCCGGTGGTGCGAACGCGGGCTAGAATTTCGACGGATTGATTCGGGGTGATCGGTCCATCGTAGGCGATCAGCGAGTCGCGTGGATCGCAGCCATCGAGAGAGTAGTAAATCTTGCCGCTTTGCCCTGTGGTGTTTGTGATCCTGAGTTCGAAGTCCGGGGTGACGATTCCGCCGGTAGAGCTGAAGGTCGGTGGAGGGAGGAAATTCGAGTCGATCCAATTGGCCCGAGTTGTGAGCCACGATTTCATCGAATTCAGTCGACTCGTCCATGTGGACGCAGAGAGTCCTGATTGAGCGTCGGCCAATCCCGTGGTGATTTCAGCGGCCTGGGCATCGATGATGGCGACCATATTGGCATTGGAAAGAGGACCGGCGCGCAGCTGGAACCAGCGGTCTTCATATTCTCGCTGGAAATCAGGATCATCGAAGAGGCGATCATACCAAAGTCGGTCGGGACGGAAATAAAGAGTGCCCGTTGCCGCCCCGCCATAGGCTCCGTTGTTGAAATCCCACAGCGGACCCATGTGAAGTTTCCGTTCGCCGGAAGAGACCCAGGGAAATATGCTGATCAGCAAGCCGTCACCTTGCTTGGCAAGGGTGAGTAGTTGCATGTAGTCGATGAAGTCGGTGGTGTTGAGATGTTTGCGATAGCCGAGGTTGGGGTCTCGCCAAAGGTCATCGTCGTAAAGAATATCCTCAAATTCACGATACCAGGTCTCGATGGCAGATCGCTGATCGGGGTTGATCCGGTAGCCATTCGGATCTTCGAAGTTGATAAAGGCGTTGTATTGCCGGGGAATGTCATCGCCCGATCCAGAGGCATTGGGCGCAGTGGACTGAATCCGATTGGGGCCGGCGGTGTGGAAAAACTGGGGAGAGCTTGCTCCGTTTTCGGCGGGGAAACCACCGACCGGTTCGGGGTCCATGCGGTTGATGCCATTGAGCCATCCGCCGGATGAACCATCAGCCGAGAGTTTATCGAATTCAATTCGTTTGGCATCGCGCTTGGGCTTTTCCAACAAGAGATAAACCCCACGCCGGTCAGCCATTTTCAGGTCGCCACCGTCTTCATTGACGAAGAGATCGACGAATCGAAATTCCGGAGCCCAGCGACCGGTCTGTCGGCTCAGCTCCCAAATGAAGGCGTTATTGAGCATGGTCCGGTCATACTGGGGATGAGGGTAGTAGAGGATCCAATCCGATTCCGATGCCATGCCCAGGATCTTGATGTCGCGATCGTCATCGGCGTCATTCTTCCAAGTCTCGATGGCATAGGGTTTGGGATTCCAGGTGGAGGAAAATGCTCCCCTAACCCGGATGCCGATACGGGAGGTTTGAATCGGTTCGGTCTGGAAGTTAGCGACGAGATTGACCGGGTCGCGTTCAAAGATTCCTAGAAATGCGGGTTGGCGTGCGACTTGTCTAAGCCCCCCGCCGGTCTGCGTGTTCGTGCTCCAGCCTTTGTTGGGAATACCGCCTTGATTGAAGTTCTCAACTACCACGATGGGCAGCGTTGAGGAGTAATTGGCGACTTCATCATCAAGTCTGACATAGGATCGGGTGCGGATCGCAGGAGGGTAGCCGGGGAGATACGATGCTGATCGCACTTGGGTGGTGGAATTGATGGTGATCGGACCTTGGTAGACAAGGCCATTTTCTTTCTCTGGCGAAGTTCCATCGAGAGTGTAGAGAAGAGTGGCACCATCATCGGAGGAAAGTGTGAGCTCAAAGGAGTCGGTAAAAAATCCTTCTGCAGCAGAGAAGCTAGGTTTTACAGGGGCGGGAAAACTGCAATTCACTGCCGCCAAAAGGGTCGTGATTATTGAGGGGGTTTCAGGATCGTTGGAGGCCAGAATTAGGCTCCCGACATAACAGCCATCTCCAAAAGGTTGAAATGAAACAGTGAGATCCACGGAGGCCCCGGCGGGTATATTCAGAGGAGCGTCCGGGATGGAGAATCCGCTCGTGGGGTCGAGCGAAGGAGAGACGATCAGCTCGTCGACAATTCCCTGATTTGTGATGGTGAGAGTCTGGGTATTGATTGCGGGATCAAGTCCGAAATCAAGGAGGCGATTGACCTGAATGATGGGAGCGGGATTAATCGGGGTTTCTCCGAGGAAGCGGATCTCTCCGATTCCCACACGGTCACCACCACCGAAGCCCTCGAACCAATTGTCCGTGAGAGTGAGTCGAATGGCATTGCCTGACCATGGCCCGTCAAGATCCAGGGTGGTGGAGGCTGATCGGGAAATTGAAGGGGAGACGACCTCTATTGGATTTCCAAAAGTAGAGCCTTCGTCCTCTGAAAACTCGAGGCGAAATGACCTGGCTTCATTCCCATTTGGATTCCCGAAATGATAGCCCCAATAGACCAGATCGCTGAATTGGTGAATCTCATCAAAGCGGAGGAGGAAGACCGGATCCGGCCCGAAGTTGTAGTAGTCGGCGGATCCTCCACCCGGCGCGGTGGTGGTCCAGGCAGTGGTGCCATTGGCCGCCAGATGGGTTACGCTCTGGTAGTTCTCTATCGTGGGCAATGCTGAAAGTCCTGACCCATTGGTGATATTGGCTGCTGGATAAAATTCTGTACCAGTGACCAAGGATATCGTTACCGGGGTGATGATTTCACTCGCGGTAAGAGTGATTGGAAGGAGAAAAAAGAGGGGTTTCATGGGAGAGGAGATCAAGGTGACGAGTTCCAAGCGGAACCTGGGTGAAAGGAGAATTCAGGGGCAAGGTAGCGACCCGGTCTCAAGAAATCCAAGGTATTTGTCAGTCGGAAATCTGGCAGGACATCGTTTTGATGTTCCGTAAAAACAAAAAACCTGCAGAGTCAATTCCCTACAGGCCTTGGTTTTGATTTGGGCGGGGGAGATTACTCGCCTTTTTTGGCGGCTTGCTCCTCGTCGCTCGTGAAATACTTGTCCATTGCTCCAGAGGATTTTTGCATCTTGGAAGAAAAACCTTCCATCAAAACTCCGAAGCCTTGCATGGTGGACGGGGGAAGTTGCTGGAAGCCCATCATGGACTGCATCATTTTCTCACCCAGAGCCTTTTGTTTGATCTCCATTTTTGCGCTGATCTTTTTACGAGCTTCGTTGTCAGGGATGTCGAGCTTTAACAGGGCGGTTTCCTCGACCTTCAGCTTCTTGAAAATATCGTCGAGCTTGGTCTCGGCGGCAGCGAGTGAGGCATCGTCTTTGATTGACCCCATGATGGTGGGAAGACCTTCGAGAATGCCAAAAATTTTGAAGGCCTGCTTTTCAACAGGAGTCTCAGCTTTGGGCTCTTCAGCGGCGGGCGTGTCAGCGGCGGACTTCTCAGGGGCGGCGGTTTGAGCTGGCAGGATGGCAATCGAGCATGCGCAAAGAGCGAGGATGGTGAATTTAATTTTCATAGTATGGCGGGTTAAAATCCCAGTCGCAATTCACTGCAGAAAATGAGCAAAGTTACAGGAAATAATTTCACAATTTCACTTATTTCAGGGTGAGCTTTTGAACACAAAAACGCCCTTTTTGTTCCCCACGCCGAGGTCGGTGCGACCATCGCCATTGACGTCGGCCGCAGCGAGTTGGGTCCCGGCTCCGGAGTCACTATCGAGCAAATGGGGGATGAATCGGGCTCCTTTGTCATCACGGACCAGTTCAAACCAGTAAAGCACGGCGGGCTTGTCCGAGTCGGGATCTCCTCCGTTGTGGGCAAAGTAGCGCTTGCCGGTGGCAAAGTCAGTGAGGCCATCTCCATTGAAGTCGCCGGTGACAAGGGAGTGAGCCTGGGTGAAGGTGACGCCATCAACTCCGGGTGATTTGTCCTCGGGAATCAAGACGTGCTTTTTGAAGTTGGTCATCCCTTTGACTTTATTCGATTGATGGTTTTCAAACCAAGCGAGTCCCCAGGCGTGGGCGGCGGTGCTGGAGACGACATCATTGTCGCCATCGCCGTCGACGTCATAGACGAGCATCTGCGCACCGCCTTTTTTGGAGAATTGGTAGCGGTGAAAATTCCAGTTTCCGGGTGTGAGGGGATCGGCGGGTGATTCATACCAGCCTTCTTTCTCAAGGATATCGACATGCCCGTCGCCGTTGAGATCGCCAAAGCCGAGGCCGTGGTAGTAGGGCGATTTTGTTCGCTCGGCCGAGATCGAGTGGAAGGTCCACGGTTTTTCCGGTGCTTTGGTGTCGAAGGTGAAGAAGCCAAAGCGGCCTCCCTGCATCGCAACGAGCTCGGGAATTCCGTCACCCGTGAGGTCGGTCATTTCGGGTGATTCATTCCCGATCTTGGCGGCAACGCGATGTTTTGGCCAATCCTCGGATGGTTTGGCGGGTTGCAGATAGAGATCGAGGTGGAAGACGCCATCGTGTGCGACCTGGAAGAGGTCGGCGCGGCCATCGTTATTGACGTCGAGAACCCAGCTTTGGAATGAGCTGTGAGCGTAGCCTTTTGCCGGGACCGCTTTCCCGGGACGATAACGATGGCTCTTGGTAAAGTCGGGGCCCTCCCACCAAAGCGGGCCGGCGAGGAGATCGATCTTGCCGTCGCCATTGACGTCGCCAAAGGAAGCTCCCTCGGTGTAGACGCCGGGGTCAACGACCTGGCGGGTGTGCGATGGTTTGTCGGAATCGCGGGCGGCAATGACGAGGGCGACAAAGCCGAGGGGGAGGGTGAGTCTAAGGAGTTTCATTCTGAAATGGTTTCGATGAGAACGGGAGTCTTGCGGGAAATGGAATTGACCGCGAGGGTGAAGTGTTGTGGATCGTCACTGGTGGTAACTTCGACGATGGCCGGGCCAGACTCAGGGAGTTTGATCTCCTTTTTGCCGCTGAAGAGGTGCAGGTGTTGAGTGTCGTTGATCTTGATCTTGATCGTTCCTTTTTGGGGGACTCCAAAACGGGCGATGCCCCAAGTGGTACGGCCGCGGCCGAGGACTTTTGGCAGCTCTGAAGGGAGGAGTTCTCCGTTGACCTTACCGCCATAAGCTTGCCACTCGTAGCCATCGAATCGCTCGGCAAAGATGGCCGGTCCGTAGTGGCCGATCATATCGACAGTGCGTGGGTGTGGTTTCATGACCATCCAGTCACGGATGATGGGCTTGGCGCTGACCTTAAAGTCACCTTCTTTGCCCAATTCAGAGAGGAACCGTACGAGATCGATGAATTCATCTTCACGAAGTCCGGCGGTGAGTCCGGCAGGCATCATCGAGACGGGGCTGATCGTGATATCTTTGA
The DNA here is from genome assembly GCA_913060685.1 of uncultured Verrucomicrobiales bacterium. GTDB lineage: Bacteria > Verrucomicrobiota > Verrucomicrobiia > Verrucomicrobiales > Akkermansiaceae > SW10. The sequence continues at coordinate 1,521 of CAJXVQ010000096.1, read as the reverse complement.
CGTCCGCGCGGGCAATGCGATTGAGTTTGCCACTGTAGTCACGGAGGACGACTTCGGTATCGCTTTCGCTGACGAGGCCGCCGGTGTGGGCGTTGCCATTCTTCTCGGTGACAAGAGTGGTGTGGTAGCCTTCCTTGATCTTGTCGGTGGGATTGAGGAGGGAGGTGATGAGATAGTCGACGGGTGCGCTCGCTCCGATGCTGATCAAGTCCGGGCCGATGGGGCTGCCCACTCCGCCGATGGCGTGGCAGGCGAGACATTGAATGTCAGTGCGACGGTAGATGGCTTCGCCACGACGTGGATTGCCTTCATTTTGCACCCGGCCCACGAGTTTGGCCATGTCGAGAGCACTGAGTTGCTGGGACATGGGCTTGAGGTTTCCGGCAGCCTGGAGGGCCTCGAGGAGGTCCTTGGGTGGCTTGCCGGAAGTGCCGGCGCGCTGCATGCCGAGGCTGGCGATTTTGGTAGGGAGGGTTTTTCCTTTGAGAGCCTTGGCGAGGGCTGAGGCCGCTTTGGGGTTTCTCAGGAAGCTGGTGAAGAGGCCGTGGGGATCTTTGCCTTCGCTGTCCTTGCTGAGGATCTCGACGGCAGCGGCGGCGGCTCTATCGGGAGCGAGCTTTGCCAGTTCCTTCACGGCGAGAACGCGGGTGGCTTCGTCCGGAGCTTTCTTGGAAAGATCCTCAAAGAGCGTGAGGGCTTCCTTGCCTCCGAAAAGGCGGAGGCCCTCGGCGGCGGCCTGGCGTTTTTTCGGTGAGGTTGTGAACGCGGTAATGAGTTCCTGGCGTGCCGGAGCGAGCTTCCAGAGACCCGCCAGTTTGGCGGCGTTGGCGAAGACTCCGGGGATATCAGACTTCAAGAAAGGGAGCAGCTTCTCCTTGCCCAATTTTGGCTGCAGCTTGCGGATTTCGGCGGCGGTGATGAGCTGGGCAATGATGGTGGGATCCTTGACCATGAAGTCGAGGAGGCGGGTGAGGTCATCGGCGGAGCCAACTTGTGAGATCACCGAGATGGCATCCTTGCGCTCGGATGGGTTGAGAGATCCTTTATCAAGACTGGTGAAGATCGATGCGAGGGAGAGGGGTTTTCCGAGCGCCTTCATCGCGAAGACGAGGTGGGGAAGATTTTCGCCAAAGACCGGCTTCCCGGCTTCGAACAAGGGAGCCCAATGAGCTTCGTGTTCGCGAACGAGAGACCAGAGGGCGAAGTCCAGGGTGTTGTCCATGGGGAGGTCGAGCGCTTGCAACGCGGTGGGCACTGAGTCGGGGTCGGGCATTTGCGCGAGGCAACTGACGGCCCAGAGTCGGACGCGGGCATTGGAATCCGTGATTGCCTTTTTTACGATGGCACTGGCTTCGGGGAGTTCCTCATGGCGATGGTAAATCACGCGCAGGGCGGCCGCGCGGAAGCGGGGATCACTGGAGGCGGCGAGAGTTTTGATGAGTTCATTGGCGGTGTCGTTGATCGCCTGATGAGCTGTCTCTTATACACATCTCCGAGCCCACGAGACCGAGGCTGATCTCG
>CAJXVQ010000095.1 GCA_913060685.1 uncultured Verrucomicrobiales bacterium | reverse complement strand
TCTACACAGAGTAGATCGTCGGCAGCGTCAGATGTGTATAAGAGACAGGCTTGAAAAGCAACACGCCAACTTTCTCAAGCCCGACTACAAACCCAACAAAACCTGGTGGGGCTCCTTGAAGACCAGGGACTAGCCCAAGGAACGACACTCCCCGAGTGTCGCCCCCTTCCTCCCATGACCCGCCTCAACATCCTTCGGATCTTACTCTGCATTGCCTCGATCACTCTTGCCACTTATGACTCACCATTCTGGTGGGTCGCCGTCGCCCCATGGGCCGTCCTTTGCCTCGTCGGCATCATTCTGACCATCCCCATCGTTTTCATTATCGGAATGGGAGCGGGAGCCGCCCAGGCCGATTGGATGAGTGACGAATTCATCTTCACTTTGGTGTTCATCACCCCAACTGCTCTGAGCCTTTTTTGGCACAGCTTAATCAAGCCAAAGCTGAAATCCATCATCTCCAAACCGAATTCCGACGCCAAGGAATCCGACCCTCTTCCATAAGCATCAGACCTCATACCCAAGAAGATATGCCCCTCGTCCAACTCACTTCAGTCGAAAAATCCTTCGCCCGAAACATCGTTCTTCATGGGATCAATCTCACTATCGAGCGAGGTGAACTCATTGCCGTCCTCGGCACCAACGGCGCTGGTAAAACCACCCTCCTCCGCCTTCTCGCCGGACTCCTCGGCCTCAGCTCCGGCGAGCTCCGCATTGAGGGCTCTCCCTTCGACCGACTCTCTGAAGCCCAACGCGAAAAGATCTTCTTCCTCCCCGACTTTCCCGCTCTTTTTGAAGATCTCTCCGTCCAGGAAAACGTCGAGATCTGGCTCTCGCTCTACCGCCAGGAACACGAGAAACTGGAAGAGCAATCAGTCGCCCTTCTTGAACTCTTCGACCTGATGGAAAAGGCGCACCTTCCCGTCGCCACCCTCTCACGTGGTCAACGCTACAAGCTCGCCCTCGTTCTCTACGAAGGGTCAAAGGCCCCGCTCGGCCTCCTTGACGAACCCTTTGCCTCCGGCATGGACGTCCCGGGAATCCGCGAAATGCGCAAGCTCCTCCGTGCTGCCGTCGCCGACCAGAGGACCGTCATCTACACCACCCAGCTTGCCGACTACGCCCGCGCCTTTGCCGACCGCATTCTCATCATCCATAACTCCAAAATCTATTTCGACGGTTCGCCGCAAAAGTTTGAAGCCCAGCTCGAAACCGGCGATCCCATCTTGCAAATCTTCTCCGAATCAGACGTATGAAGGCCCGGGACTATCGTAATCCAAAAGTCCAGGCTCGGCTCGATCAAGCCGCTAAGACCTGGCTTCTCGACGATCCCAAGCGCTCTTTCCAAGAACCCGAGGCCATCTCTGTTTCTCAGATCGTAAGATGGTTTCTTTACGGAAGTTTACTTTTCCTCGTATTTCTCTTCCTCTGGTTTAGCAAAGAAGATGGCCGCCTTTTCCTCGCTGTCATTCTTCCTGTCGTGGCCATCATGACCTTTCTTAGGATGGCACGCATTCAAGCCGCACCCGGTTCCAGCGAAGTCATTCATCTCCTCCCCCTCGATGACCAAACCCTCACCCACCAGGTTCGCCGTGATCTGCGCAGACCTTTCATCGAGGGACTCATCCTCTCTTCAATTCTGGGAGCATTCGGGGCCGAGGTGGTGATTTGCCTGACCGGAGCATTGCAAGGCCTCTTGATTTTCCTCGGTCTCCTCGGATGCCTTGGCATTTCCTACTATTGGCGATTCTTTGAAATTTTCACCCTCCTTTCCAAAGGCTGCGGTGGTCTTCTCTTTGCCGGCATGGTGATCGACCGACTCGAGGGTTTCAACCGGAGTCTCCTCGAAGCCACCCCATGGTTTCAAGCATTCAATTCTCCGCTGATTCTGAGCGTATTCCTTTCTTTCGGAGTAGCCACTGCCTGGTTCACAAAGAACCACTGGAGCAAAATTACCCGCTTTAACCGAACGGTCTTCTATCAGAATCACAAAGCGATCAACCTCGAAGTTACACTCAAGGAGGAAGACGACAGCGAAGAAGCGACAGTCTCCGTCAGTGATTTTTCTTCTCCACCCACTCAGCCGCAGGGCCCGCTTGAACGCCTCACCTGGCGCTATCTCACCATCAAGGAAAGGGGACTTCTCCGGGGCATCGGGGGGAACTCCACCAACTTCCTCGCCGCTTGGATCAAGACCACTTCGGTCTTCCTTCTCGTTCTTTGGCTGACCCGCTTTCACTGGCCACCCTTCATCGAACCGATCCGCTCGGCAGCTCCCATCATCGTCCTCTCGGCCATGACCTTCTTCACCGGTCTCTGCTCTTCGCCACCAACACGGTACCTTCATGGGATCATAATCGGGCCCCACACGACCGCTCCGAGATTCCAGGCCCTCCCCTTAACCCTGACCGCCCTGGAAAAACTGATGTGGAAGGTGAACTTTCCTCGCTGCGTCCTCATGGCCCTGACCATCGCATTTGCGTCCCTCATTGAATATTTCTTCCAAGCTTCGCTCCAGAGTTTCGCGGTCACCCTCCTCGTCTTCATCGCCCTCATTTTCCATATTTTCTGGATTCACTTTTGGGCCTCCAGCATCAATGGCCGGGCCTCGCGGCAAGGGAGAATCAGAGTTTGGATCATTTTCATTCAGATCGTTCTCGCCTTTGGAATCATTGCCACTCTTGCTTTCAGCATATTCTTTCTGACAATATTCCAAGGAATGAACGCTCCTTGGAGCTCGAGTAAAGCCGGAATTATGGTGGCCGTTGTCATCGGCTACCATCTCATTCTCCGGCTCCTTGTCAGAACCTTAATCTCTGACACACAATCGGACCTTGTTGGCCAAGATTAGAAATTTTAAGTCAACGCCTCCTCCACAGATTCCAAAACCTTCTACTCTTTCCGCTCCTTCTGTGGTCTCTTTTTCAATCTGCCCTAGACTCTTTTATGACTCTCCCCTTCCAAAACACCTACGCGAAACTCCCTGCTACCTTCTTTGAGGAAGTCGAGCCCACTCCGGTCCTCCAACCTTCCCTTATCGCGGCAAATGACGACCTCGGGCAGGAACTCGGCCTCGATCCCGCCTTCCTTCGCAGCGAGGAAGGTCTCGCCGTCCTCGCTGGTAACGCCATCCCGGAAGGGGCGGAACCTCTCGCGATGGCCTACGCCGGCCACCAGTTCGGTGGCTTCTCCCCCCAACTCGGCGATGGCCGCGCGATCCTCCTCGGCGAGATAGCCGGCAAGGACATCCAACTGAAAGGCGCCGGACCCACCCCCTTCTCACGTCGTGGCGATGGCCGCTCCGCCCTCGGCCCCGTTCTCCGCGAATACCTCGTCTCGGAAGCGATGCACGCCATGGGCATCCCCACCACCCGCGCCCTCGCCGCCGTCTTAAGTGGCGAATTGGTCCTACGTGAGGCACCTGAAAAAGGCGGCATTTTCACCCGTGTCGCCAGTTCCCATCTCCGCATTGGGACCGCCCAGTTCTTCGCCGCGCGCGGAGATCTCGAAAGCCTGAAAGCGCTCGTCGACTACGCCAACCAGCGCCATTATCCCGAAGCCATCGGTGCTCTTGGTCTCCTTCAAAATGTCATCGCCCGCCAAGCTGACCTCGTCGCCCGCTGGATGGGCGTCGGCTTCATCCACGGCGTCATGAACACCGACAACATGAGCCTTTCCGGAGAGACTATCGACTATGGCCCCTGCGCCTTCATGGACCAGTTTGACCCTGCTCAGAAATTCAGCTACATCGATCGACAGGGCCGCTACGCCTATGCGAACCAACCCGGCATCGCACAGTGGAACCTCACCCGCCTCGCTGAAGCCCTTCTCCCACTCATTGATGACAACGAGGAAAAAGCCGTCGAACTGGCCAAAGCCGAACTGGAGAAATTCCCCGACATCTTCAAAGCGGCTCATCTCAAGATCTTCTCTGAAAAGATCGGCCTGCCTGATAATAGGGACGAAGAACTCATCCAATCCCTCCTCGACCTCATGGCCGGGCAACAGGCCGACTTCACCCTCGTCTTCCGCAGCCTCAGTGGCGGCCCCGAGACCTTTTCAGCCCAATTCAAAGACGATGGCCCGGCTCGCAATTGGCTCGATCGTTGGCTGACTGCGGGAAAACACGACATTTCACTCATGAACACGGTGAATCCGATTTTCATTCCCCGGAATCACCGAATCGAGGAAGTGATCGAGGCTGCGAAACAGGACAATTTCATACCCTTCCACGAGTTCCTAAAAGTGCTACAGCAGCCTTACGTAGAGCAACCCGAATTTTCCCGATACCAAAGTTCTCCGAGCCCCGGGGAAGTGGTCTGCGCCACCTTCTGCGGCACCTAAAAAAACCAAGCGATCAATTGACACAGACTCGCAATTGTCTGCTAACCTCCTCGCGTGAATTTGGAAAAGCAACGGCTTCAAGAAGATCGTGACCGCATCGCCAACTGGAAGCGCTGGGGTCCCTATCTTTCCGAACGCCAGTGGGGAACCGTCCGCGAGGACTACTCGGCGGATGGCAATAGTTGGGATGCCTTCAGCCATGACGACTCCCGCCGCCGCGCCTACCGCTGGGGCGAGGACGGCCTGCAAGGATGGTCTGACCGCAAATGCCGGCTCTGTTTTTCCGTCGCTCTCTGGAATGGCAACGATTCCATCCTCAAAGAACGACTCTACGGCCTCACCGGCCACCAGGGAAACCACGGCGAGGACGTCAAGGAATGCTACTATTACAAAGACAGCACGCCCACCCACTCCTACACCAAAGCCCTCTACCGCTACCCCCATCAACGCTTCCCTTACAGCGATCTCTGGTCGGAAAATGAAAGGCGCGGCCGGGATGAGAGCGAGTATGAGCTCGAAGACACCGGAGTATTCAAAGAGGACCGCTTTTTCGACATCGTCCAGGAAGTTGCCAAACGCAATGACAACGACTTGTTCTGGCGAATCTCAGCAACCAATCACGGACCTGAGAGCGCCCCTCTTCACATTCTCCCCTCCGTCTGGTTCCGTAATACCTGGCGCAAGGGCACCGGCGAAGATGCCGGGCTAGAAAAACCCACCATCAAGCTGGAAGGTGACCACCTCAAACTCTGGCACGAAGAACTGGGCGACTTTGATTTCCACGCCAGCTCGGATGGATTGGAGACCTCCTGGCTCTTCACCGAAAACGAGAGTGACAACCAAACCCTCTTTGGAACCGAGAACTTCGCCAAGCACCTCAAGGACGCCTTTCATAAACTGGTCGTCGATAAGAACCTCGCCGCTGTTTCGCCCGATGAACGAGGCACCAAGTCCGCGGCCCATTTTATCGCGCAGATCCCCGCCGGAGAAACCGTGACCATCGTCTGTCGTCTCAACGCCTCCGGCTCCGATAGATCCGGTCTCGAGGGCGCCGACGAAGTGTTCGAACAACGCATCGCCGAAGCTGATGAATTTTACGAGGACCTCAATCCGGAGAAAACCACTCCCGAGGAACGCAAGGTCTTCCGCGAGGGCTATGCCGGACTTCTGTGGAGCAAGCAATTCTACTACTACATCATCGATGACTGGCTCAAGGGCAGTAAGGACGCCCCTCGCCCGGACGATGCCCGAAAGTACGGCAGAAACAGTAGTTGGGAACACCTCTACGCGCGGGACATCCTTTCGATGCCCGATAAGTGGGAGTATCCCTGGTTCGCCGCCTGGGATACCGCCTTCCACATGATCCCCTTTGCCTCCATCGATCCCGACTTTGCGAAGCACCAACTCCTCCTCTTCCTCCGCGAATGGTACATGCACCCAAACGGTCAGATTCCGGCTTACGAATGGAACTTCTCCGACGTCAACCCACCGGTCCACGCCTGGGCCGTTTGGCGGGTCTACAAGATCGCTGACAAGAAAGGCAGCCGCGATCTCGACTTCCTCGAACGCGCTTTCCAGAAACTTCTCCTCAACTTCACCTGGTGGGTCAACCGCAAGGACAATGAAGGACGCCACGTTTTCGGCGGAGGCTTCCTCGGCCTCGATAACATCGGCATCTTTGATCGCTCCCACGGCCTCCCCGGAGGTGGCACTCTCAATCAAGCCGATGGCACCGCCTGGATGGCCTCCTTCTGCCTCACCATGCTTTCAATCGCACTGGAGCTTGCACAGGAGCGGCCGGCCTATGAGGACATCGCCTCAAAATTCCTCGAACACTACATCGAAATTTGCGACGCTATCAACACCCTTGGTGGCAGCGGCCTCTGGCACGAGGAGGATCAGTTTTATTACGACCAACTCGTCATCGACGGTCAACACTCGATCCCACTCAAGACACGCTCATTGGTAGGTCTTCTCCCCATCATGGCGACCACCGTCCTGAAGCAATCACAAATCGATGCCCTTCCCGGCTTCAAACGGCGCATGGAGTGGTTTCTCAACAACCGACCCGACATCATGAAGTATGTCAAATTCCGGCACGTCGAAGGAGCTAAGAATCCCGATCGCTGGCTCATCTCCATCCCGGATGAAGACAAACTCCGGGCCACCCTCACCCGCATGCTCGATCGCAATGAATTCCTCTCCGATTTTGGCATCCGATCCCTTAGCAAAGCCCATCGTAAGGAACCATTCACCTTTGAAACCCACGGGCAATCCTACAGCGTAGAGTACACCCCGGGAGAATCGACCACCGAGATGTTTGGTGGCAATTCCAACTGGCGCGGCCCCATCTGGTTCCCCACCAACTTCGTCCTCATCGAGGCTTTGGAACGCTACTATTATTTTTACGGCGATGACTTCACCATCGAGTATCCCACCGGCTCGGGAGAATTTCTGACCCTCCGCGAGATCTCCATCGATCTCTGCGACCGCCTCATCAAAATCTTCATGCCCCGCCCCGATGGCTCACGGCACTTCGTCGGAGTTCATCACCCTCATCGCGGCAATCCACTTTGGGATGAGCACCTCCTCTTCCACGAATACTTCCACGCCGAGACCGGCAAGGGCCTCGGAGCCTCCCACCAAACCGGTTGGACCTCCCTCGTCGTCCGCCTCATCCGCGAACGTCACGAGAAGCTCCTCCACTTTGATGACCAAGGATCGTAAAAGGAGCCCCAGCGCTCTCGTTGCTTCAAGTGCGACGGGAGGGAGTGCTTCCATCCTCCCGAATTTATCGACAACCGCATCTCCCCTCAGGGCGATCAAGCTAGGGAAACTAGGCAGCCACAAGGTCCAAGACGTCGGCGATTAGCGTTTAGCTCTTAGCTTTTTAGCCAAGTCGACCGCACCCTCCACCGCGAGAAAGCTAAGAGCCAATCGCTAAAGGCTAATCGCCATGGTGCTTCTACCAGTTCGCTCCGTTTTTCTCCCTAGATTGATCGCCCTGCATCTCCCCTGTTTCGGAATAGCTGGACGAGCGCCCTCAATTTGGAAAGGCTCCCCCTCATGAAGAAGCTTTTCCTCTCCCTCCTGATCCTGCCCGGCTTTCTCCTTGCCGAGAAAAAGCCGAACGTCATCTACATCCTCGCCGATGACCTGGGACTCGGAGACCTCTCGATTTATGGTCAGACCAAATTCAAAACGCCCAACATTGATCGAATCGGCAAAGAAGGTCTGAAGTTCACCGCGCACTATTCCGGTAACACCGTCTGCAGTCCTTCCCGCGCTGTCCTCATGACCGGCCAACAACCCGGAGCCGTTTATCTCCGCGCCAATGTTACCGAGAATGAAGTGGCTCCCCTCGATCCCAAGCTCACCGTCCTTCCCGAAGTCTTCAAAGCCGCTGGATACAACACCGGAGCTTACGGGAAATGGGGCCTTGGTTGGACCCATGTCGAGGGCAACCCCAATCCCCTCACCCACGGCTTCGATGAATTCTGCGGGTGGAAAAGCCAGACGATCGCGCACACCTACTACCCGAGCACCTACGTTCACAACGGCAAAGAAATCCCGCTCAAGAAAGGCAAATACGTTCATGACATCATCATGAATCACGCCATGCAGTTCATTGAAACCAACGCAAAGTCGGAGACGCCCTTCTTCTGCTACATCCCCACCGCCGTTCCACACGCTGCCATGCACGCGCCCAAGGAACTCCACGAAAAATGGCGCAAGGTCTTCCCTGAATTCGACAAGGTCATCGGAAAGTACCGCGTCCACGGTGGCGATGGCATCGAGACTGTCCCCGACGTTATCAATCCTATCGCTGGTTTCGCGGCCATGATCGAAAACCTCGACAACCAAATCGGCGACATCCTCGCTCTCCTCGAGCACTACGGGATCGATGACAATACCCTCGTCATTTTCACCTCTGACAACGGAGCTCATCGCGAAGGCGGGCACAATCCCGACTTCTGGAACTCCACCGCCAACCTTCGCGGCATGAAGCGTGACATGCACGAAGGTGGGATTCGCACGCCCATGCTCGCCCGCTGGCCCGCCGTCATCAAACCCGGTCGCACCAGCGTCCACATCAGCGCCTTCTGGGACATCCTCCCCACCATGGCCGATCTCACCAACCAACCTATCCCGGCCCAGTCCGATGGCATCTCCTTCCTTCCCCTTCTCAAAGACGAGAAACAGAAGAAGCACGATTTCCTCTACTTCGAGTTTGGCATCAACGACCAACAATACATCCACTCTCAAGCCATCCGAAAAGAGAACTGGAAAGCTTTCCGAAAAATCCAAAAGGGCAAGAAAGGCCAGCCTTCAAAAATGAGTCCGCTCGAAATCTACGACCTTGAAAAGGATCCTTTCGAAAAGAACAACCTCGCCAAAGAGAAACCCGAATTGGTCAAAGAAATGATGGGCCTCATCGAAAAAGCACGCACGCCCCTCCCCGGCCAACCCAAGCCGGGCGCGATGAAATAAAGGGCTGAGATTCTCAAACAAGCGAACACCATCGCTATCGGCTGCTCGCTTTTACCCGAACAAAAAACCGTTCACTTGGAACGAAAGTCGCCGTCCAGATTTCAGGTTCCCTCCCGCTGAGGACAAAACCTTCGGAGGACCAGGTCTTAAGGTCGGCACTCCACTCAGGAACGACCATCACGGCGTCAGCTCCGGGAGCAAGCGGGATCGTCATCGACGATTGTTCCTGATCAAACTCCGGCTCACCGGTCAAGGCATAGCTCAAAAGCCCACCACCTTCGTAGGGAATGGCATCGCTTTCTCCCGGATTTCCACCATCGGTAACACTGCTGCGCCAGCTTAAGGGATCGGCATGATCTGGGACTCCGGAGGGATCGATTAAGACGAGACTTCTTCCCACTCCATCCGCATCGACAGGCCACGGAAAGCGGTCGTCGTATGTCAATTCGCGTAGGGCGTTACCCACCCCAAATGAGAGAGTGACCGACTCACCCCCATTGCTCAATCCGCCCGCAAAATACTGACCCGTCACGGGAAGAGCATTTCCGTAGGCTGCCTCAAATGCCGCAAGATTGCGCACCAGTAAAACGTGCCCACCCGGAGCAAGCGAGCTGATGCTTCCAGTCGAAAAATCAAACTCAATGCCATCCGTAAAGCGCAATGGCCCCAGGGAAAGCGTCTCATTGCCAACATTCATCAACTCGATAAATTCCAAATCACCATCGCTCTCCGGATGATACATGATTTCGCTAATCACCAATCCCGCGAGGTAAGGAGCAAGATCAGGCTGCCCCGCGATGAATGAGTGAGGCTCCGACCAATGACTCCATCTTCCGCTGCTATCCTGATGACGAACGCGGGCCCGATAGCTGCTTCCAGCTCTCAATGCGCCGGGTGGCACGGCTTGGCTGCTGTCGAAAACACCTAACACTCCGCTCTCCCAAATGGGATCAACTTCGTAGGGCTGCTCCGCCTCCGCTTCGTAATTCGGAGCAGTGGGATCTGAGACCTCGGCAATTCGCCAACTCATCGCGGAGAAGGTTCCGGACCCGTTCGGATCAGCGAAGGCCGTGCTCGAAAAAGCCAAGGCATCGGTCGGATAGCCAACGGCACCCGAGTAGGTAATCACAGGGGTACTCGGAATATCGTTATCCGCCACTTCATCCACGAGATTGTCGTAGCCGTATCCGCCGGGTTGCATGAACTTCCTCATGTAGTCCATTTGCCCTTCGTGATCTGCTGAGATGAGAGTGCGGGTGTATGTCCGGCCAGCGGGATCCGAACTTCCGGTAAGGACATTATAAGATCCTTTAAACTGACCGGGCGTGCGCGAGTTGTAGTCCCAGGCAAAAAGATCCATATCAGCGAGAGTGAGGGGCTGCCCGACTGGATTGACGATATCGACCAACTCGGACATGACGGTATCGACGGCCTTGGCATTAAAGAGAAGATCGAGCACCTCACGTTGTTGGTTTTCAGCCTCAAGCAGGTTTTGAGGATAGCGGGGATCGATGCACAAGCGAAAGCGATCCCAAGTGTAATACTTCGGAGTGAGTTGGAACATGGTGTCGCAATCCCACGGCACCATTGTCCATTTCCCAGTCCCAGGGTTGTGATAATAATACCCTTGGCGACCGTCGCGCTGATCGTAGTGAGTGACAGCTTCGGCGACGGCTTTGTAGCGTCCGTAGTTCGCGACGTCGGTATTTTCCTGCCACCATTCCTGCGTTCTTCCGGTGGTCATGGCGCTGCGGATGGCATTGAAGTCTCCAGGCCCCTTGGGCTCATCCGCCCCCTGGTTGTCCTGCTGAAGTTCGGCGTCCAGTTTGTAGACATTCCCATCGGGCAATCCGCGATCTTCGAGAAAGCGACCGCTCGGCACCTCGACACTGTGATAGAGCCCCCAGAGATCGCCCCGGTATTGGTCATTGCTGAATTGCTCAAGCGATTCATCGATCACCCGGAAATGAAAGTAACTGGTGCGGCTTGAGGGAACTCCCGCGAGGTCGAAGAGTCGATAGGTGATGCATTCATCAACGCCCGCCATCCCCCGGTTCACGTAAGTCCACGGAGCCGTGCCACCATTGACCTTCATGTTGCGCGACGGTGAGTCGACTTTTTTGCCAAAATTATCGCGCGCCTCAAACTCATGCCCCCGGTTGAAACGGAAGTGCCATTTGTTTTTCCCCGTGCGATAGGTTGACCCCTCACCCCGAACATTGAATCTGATGTGATCATAGACCCGGCCATCGTAAACCATCGTGCCTAGGAAGCGGGTATTGCGGGAACCGGCGGCATACTGACAACTTGTGACATCGGCATCCCTTGCGATCAAATGGTAGACGGGAACGGACTCTAAAACTTCAGTCGTGAATGTTTCGGGCGAGGTGAACCCCGGGCGGGCCACCGCAGTCCAGTCAGGGACTTCATCGTAGCAGAAATAGCCGAAGTTGGGCTGCGAGTCGTCTGACAAAGGAACCTGTATCGAAGCACCACCGCCATCTGACGCCGTGATCCGGTAACGGATGAGACGACGATGGGTCTGCACCGAGGCCGGGATCGTGGCGGTAAAACGATCATCATCGGCTGTGACATCTCCATCCGTGCCGTCGTCTTTCATCGGGAGATCGATCCAACTCGTTTCGTAATCGCTATCGGTCAGACGAATGTAGGAACCGGGATCAACGATCTGATAAGAGAGGATGACATTGTTGACGCCGAAAAGGTCGGTCACCTTGGCGGTGATCACAACGTCTTCGCCAGACGCCGGTCGCTCTGGACTGTTATCGACCTGCCTTACCTGGGGTGGCACAGAGAGCGAGAAGACCGAATTGGCTGCTCCCGGAGAGGGAACACCGATTTCGGAACTGGGTGGCGGTGTTTTGAGCAACGCGTCGATGGACAAGTCCCCGCTCCCCAAACTCTGATTAATCACCTGGATGGCGATGGTGTTGACTCCGGCACGGAGATAGGAAGCGGTGCCGCTGAGAATTTTTTCCTCCCACCCCGCTTCGTGATTCCGCGCAAAGCCACCCGGCGGAGGAAATGGAATTTCACCCACATCCAGAGAGAAGCGGGCAACCTCCCGTCCGTTAATATAAACGACACACCCGTCGTCGAAGTAGGCCCGCAAGAGCAGTGAAGTGGGGATGGGATGACCCGCCGCGATCGAAAATTCATGACGTAGGAAAAGGCTGATGTAGTTGGTCTGCATCCCCACAACCAAAGTATTGTCGTCGTTGTCGCCATAACCGATAGGCGTGGTCGCTGTGATCCAGTCACTTTCGTTGTAGCCGCTTTCGATCCAGGATTTCCCACCACCATCGTCGACCGGATAGGTCTCACCAGTGTGGTAGGTCCAATTCGTGCTGGCTGGCTCAAGATAAGTCAACGAGGGACCACTGTAGCCTGCGCTGGCACTACGCCACGAGCCACCAAGATCATTGTCGAGCTGAGGATTGATCAGCTCCATCGACGGCCCCTCTCCCTGAGCGGCGATCGGCCACGGAAAGCCGACTCCGTAATTCACCTCGTCCACCGTCGTTCCGACGGCATCACGCAGACGGATCTCTTCCCCCGAATTGCGCAAGCGACCTGTCCACGGACCAAGTGCATTCACTCCAAACTCGCTGAGAGCTATCGCCGGATTTTCCGCAACGACAAGATACTCCCCCGGTGCAAGCACGGTATTGGGAAAGGTAAATTGCACTCCACCCCGAAGTTCCCATCCCAAAAGATTCACCGATTGGTCTCCCTGATTGTAGAGTTCAATGAATTCCGCCCGCACTGTTTGATCCTCGGGATCATAGTGGATTTCATTGATAACAATGGCATTGGAAGATCCCACAATCATGGGCTCGCTTTCCTGATCGGTGGGATCACTTCCGCCGGCAAGCTCAATCCCATCTCCATGTGAATCGCCATCACTATCACCTCGATTGGGATCAGTTCCCGGCTGGCTTGGCCCCGTGAATGGAAGATCGGGATTTTCCAGGCCATCGAGCAAGCCGTCGCCATCACTGTCGGCAATGAGCGGATTGGTTCCGGTGGCACCCGGACCAGTCCAAGTGCCTGTGTTATTCTCGACTTCGTCGGAAAGGCCATCGTTATCGGTGTCGTCATCGTTTGGGTCCGTCCCGGTATTATTGGGGCCACCCCAAAGACCGGTGTTTGACTCCTTGCCGTCGGTCAACGAATCGCCGTCGGAATCGGCATCCTGTGGATCGGTCTCCTTCAGAAATTCCTCCAAATTTGTCGAATCATCACGATCAGGATCTCCATCGGCGTCATCGAGATTTTTGTTGAGACCATTGGCGTCTTCCCAATCGTCCGGCATGCCATCGCCATCTCTGTCAGGAGCAAGCAAATTCATGGGACCAAGAGCGATGGCATCGGCGAAAACAAAAGTATCCCCCGCGGTCGAAGCGTCATCATTCAAAGTCACCGTAACCGCGCCATCCGTCACGGTGACACGTCCCAAAAGGGAAAATTCAATCGACCGGCTTCCTCCGTCTACCAGGACAAGATCACCATCGTTACCGGCACGTTGGTTTTTCACGACAGTTCCGAGCCCATCGCTCACCTCATAGGGCGCGGCGGTGGTGAGGTTGCCCTGGGCTTCATTTCGCCAAGAGGCATAAACATCGTATTCTCCCGACGGCAGGTCATCGAATTGCCAAACTGCGGCAGTATTCACACCCCCTTCATTGCCCCATCGACGATCGCCATTCCAGGAATCCGCTTGCCCGGTGTCAGCCCCCCCAAATGAGCCTCCCGTTTCGGAATACGCAGGGCCTCCGTCACCATTCTCGATCACAAGATACTCGTCCCCTCCGGTATCAGTGACCGTGACTTGAGCACCCGCTTGCAGCGAAAAGGCGATCAAGGAGGCACCCGTGGACAAAAGACGGGCAAAGAATGTGCTCATAAAAAGGGATGCTACAGGTCAGCGTTTTTCAATGCGAAAGAAAATCTGATCCCGACCTGAGATCCCAGCTCCCTGCAAATCAAAGGTCCGCGTTGTGGTATCGCCTTCGTCAGCGCTGACGCTATCATTGAGGTCGCCGGACCAATCGAGCACGTCGAACGAGAAAACCACGGCATAAGTTTGCGAGGCCCGGGAGTTCCAGGTGAGGGTCACTGAGTTCCCATCTTCCGACAAACTGATCTCCGTAATGGTAAGCTCACCGAGTCCGCCCAAAGCATTAATGGGACCGATGGCGATGGCATCTGCGAAAATAAAGGTATTGATATCTCCCGGCCCCGTAATGCTGTCATCCACCGTGACATCCAGATTCCCATCGGAAACACCCACTTCTCCCAGTAGCGCAAAATTGATGTCGTTGGTCCCATCGTTCAGAAGAATACCGGGATGGCTTTCCGCTCCGGTAGATTGATCAAGTTCCACCTCGGGTCCTCCATCACTCATGGAATACTTCGCCGTGCTCACATTCCCTTGAGGGATATTTTTCCAGGAAGCATAGACCGAGTAGGTGCCACTTGCCAGGCCGGTGAAACTCCATGTCGCCGTGGTCTCGCTGCCACTGCTTCCCCAACGGCGATCATTATCCCAGGAATCGTCGAACACCGTTGTGGTATCCTGCCCTTCAAACAAGATTCCTCCCTCGGAGTATCCAAAGCCGCCTTCGTCAGCCATTCCGTCACCGTTGCTGTCGATGCCATTATCGATGACGAGGTAGACATTACCCTCGCCATCCGTGACCTCCAGGAACTCTGCGCCATTGGGGTCCGTCGAGTTCGCAACTTCGTCACCATCATTGGTGCCATCAGAATCAGAGTCCGGGTTCTTTGGGTCCGTGCCGGTGTCGTTTTCATCGACAAAAATCCCGGTATCGCTTTCCACCCCGTCCTTGAGCCCGTCCCCATCGGTATCTTCGTTATTGGGGTCGGTGTCATTGTCTTTGACCTCTTCTCCATCAAGGGAACCATCCTCGTCCGAATCATCATTCGTCGGATCCGTTCCAGCTTCATATTCTTCCAGATTGGTCAGTCCATCCAGATCCCCATCGTCGTCAGCATCCGAGGGATCGCCCTTGTTGAGTCCAAACTCATCCTCAAAGGTATCCGGCATTCCGTCAGCATCCGCATCCAGGATGATGACCGGCCCCAAAGCGATGGCATCTGCAAAGATAAAGGAAGCGGCATCTCCGTTACCCGTGGCACTGTCGTCAACGCTGACCGTGAAGGTGTCGTCGGCAATGGTGACCTGCCCGACTCTGGCAAAGTTAATATCAGAAGCTCCATCATTCAGGATGATCCCGGGAAGAGCCGCAGCGCCTCCACTCTGGTCGATATCCGCCGCAACGAATCCATCCGTTCCGCTGTAATGAGCGATGCTCACGTTGGCGAACTGTTCATCATTCTTCCAGGAAGCATAAATGTCATAAGTTCCTTCGGGAACTCCGGAGAACGCCCACGACGCACTGGTGGCAGCCCCGTCGTTTCCCCATCGGCGGTCCCCATTCCATGAATTGAATTGTCCGGTGTCACTCCCTCCAAACATTCCGGGTTCCGAATAATTGGCATCCGCCGAGCCATCCGCACTTGCGTCAATCACAAGAAAGGTATCACCAGTCGTGTCATCGACTTGAACAATCTCGGCAGCCCCCGGACCAATCAAGGCAAGGAAGTAGGCCACGCCGCGCATAGAGGAAAAGTATCTCGAATTTTTCATAATTAACGTTTTAGGTAGAAATAATTAGCTGGAGAGAGAAGTTCATTGTGTCCGTCCTCTCATTGTTCTGCAAAGTTTAATCTCGAGCAAGTCGCCCGTTGAAACCCCTTATCGGCAGGTCGCGCCAAAACGCCCTGCGCGGCGGCGAAAACCCAATCCAAGACCAGCGATCGCAACAAGGACCGCAGTCGAAGGCTCCGGGATCGCGTGGAAGGTGACTTCGGCGATTGCCGGACTTGCCTCGTTCGGACTACCTCCTGCACTAATACTGTCTCTTATACACATCTCCGAGCCCACGAGACCGAGGCTG
>CAJXVQ010000094.1 GCA_913060685.1 uncultured Verrucomicrobiales bacterium | reverse complement strand
CGAGATCAGCCTCGGTCTCGTGGGCTCGGAGATGTGTATAAGAGACAGGAACCGGCACCGATCATGACGCCGGAGCGAACGATGGGGTGACGGTTTCCGGAAGTTTTTCCGGTTCCGCCCAAGGTGACTTCGTGGAGAATGGAAACATTGTCTTCCACGATAGAGGTCTCACCAATGACGACACTGGTGGCGTGGTCGAGGAAGATTCCGCAACCCAGGCGGGCCGCCGGGTGAATGTCGACGCCAAAAACCTCTGAGGCCAAGCTTTGAAAGTAGTAGGCAAGATCATGACGACTATTTTTCCACATTTGGTGGCTGAGGCGATAGGTCGCAATGGCGAGAAATCCTTTATAGTAGAGCAGCGGCTGCATTAGGGAGTGGCAGGCGGGGTCACGTTCGTTGATGGCGATGAGGTCGGAGGCCATACTCGAAACGAGCTCGGGGTGGTCGATCAAGATCTCTTGCAAGAGGGGCAATAGTTCATCCCGGGTCATGTCCTCGCGAGCAAGCTTTCGGGAAAGCCGGGCGGCAACAGAGCAGGCCAGGGATTCGCGTGAGGTGAAGATGTCCTCCATGAGTAAGGCCAGGCGATGCTCCGAATCGATCACCTTTTCGGCCGCGCTAAGAATTGCCCGCCACACGCTTTCAAGGTGCGGCTTGCCCTGGGCGCACAAGAGGCTGGTCTCGGCGCTGGCATTTTCGGTGACGGTATGATTTCCTTTCATCAGTGAGGATTTCGCAGAAGTTGGATTACGCAAGTCGTGCCATGGTTTATTTGGCGAGAAAGCACGACGGCCATTCGGTCGTTCGGGCTGACGTTATTGCAGAAGGCGAGGGGATACCACCCAGTTTTTTGGCCCAAATTCTTCATGAGTTGAAGCGCACGGGGCTCGTGACCAGTCGACGAGGAAAAACCGGAGGCTGGAAGCTCTCGCTGGCGCCCGCTGACATTAACCTCCTGACCGTGGTCGAAGCTCTCGAGCCCGAAGCGCTGGGACAGCTTCCGGTTGCTACCGGCGAGTCGGGCGTCGCAGTGAGCCGGTTGTGGGAGGAAGTTCGCGAAAGTAGTCGTCAAATCCTGGCCGCAAATAGCCTTGAGAAGCTCGCGGCTAGCGCGGAGCCCATGTTTTACATCTAGAAAGCGAGGCATCTCGGGTCTTATGCGATCTCCTCGACAAGATCGGGGTAGGCTGCTTTGGCGGCATCATGACTCAGCTTGTAAACTTCTGCACTCGTCGCCATTTTCAGAGCATCTGCCGCGATTTTTTGGCACTCTCCAAAGTCCAATGAGAGCAGGGCTTTTCTGACACCTGCAAGTTCGCGGGGACCAACGGAAAGTTCGTCGACGCCAAGACCAACCAGTAAGGGGGTTAGGCTCAAATCTGCGGCCATTTCGCCACAAACCCCGGTCCAAATTCCCGCTCGTTTCGCGGCATCAGTGGTCATTTTGATCATTCTTATCACCGAGGGATGGCTTGCACGGTAAAGCTTGGCCACCCGGTTGTTGATGCGGTCGACAGCCAAGGTGTATTGTATAAGATCATTTGTCCCGATGGAGAAAAAATCAACTTCTTTGGCGATCTCATCAGCGACGAGAACCGCAGAAGGGATCTCGATCATGGCGCCCACTTGTAGCTCGGTATCGAAGGCTGTTCCATCTTCGGTGAGCTCCGCCATGCATTCCTTGACCAACGCCTGGCATTGGCGGATTTCGGTCACACCAGAGATGAAGGGAAACATCATCCCCACCTTGCCATGAGCGCTTGCTCGCAAAATCGACCGGAGTTGTTTCTTAAAGTTAGCGGGGCGGTCGAGAGAGACCCGGATCCCACGCCAACCGAGAAAGGGGTTTGGCTCAGGTGCGGTAAGAGGTTCGGCGGAGAGTTTATCGCCTCCCGAGTCCAGGGTGCGGATGATGGCGAGGTGAGGACTCGTTCTCCGGGCCAGCTCGCTGTAGGTGGCAGTCTGGTCCTCCTCGCTTGGAACGCGGTCCGTTTCCAATAAGAAAAATTCGGTCCGAAAAAGTCCGACGCCCTCCGCTCGGTTTTCATGGACAAGATCGAGTTCGTGGGTGAACTCGATATTTGCTGAAAGCGTGATGTGGCGACCATCGAGAGTCGTGCTTTCCTGATCTCGCAGCTCCTCGAGGGCTTCTCGCTTTTTTCGTTTTCGGTGGGCAAGTGACCGGTAGTAGGCCGAGGTCTCTTCGGAAGGATAGACGATGAATTTACCGCTGTAGCCATCAAGAATGGCGGGAGCCAAAGTCGTAATTTCCAGGACAACATCCCCAAGTCCCACAATGGCCGGGATTCCCAAAGCTCTTGCCAGAATCGCGGTGTGGGAATTGACACTTCCAGCTTCGGTGACGAAGCCGAGGAGATTGCTCCGGTCCATGGAGGCCGTGTCTGAAGGCGCCAGGTCGTAAGCTGCGAGGAGATGCTGATGATCCGGGAGAATCGCATCCTGGTTCGCTTGGAAATTTCGAAGGACGCGTTGGGAGACGTCTTCAATATCAACGGTACGTTCCCGAAGATAGGGATCAACGATCCGGCGCATGGCCTCCAGGACCGTTTGCATGACGGCGTAGAAGCAAAACTCGGCGTTCTGCCTCCGCTCTTCGATCGCTTGCTCGATTTTTTTCTGAAGGCCGGGATCGTCGAGGAGCATGCCATGGGCTTCAAAGACCAGGCCTTCATCGCCGCCCGCCACCTGGTCAATGCGATCCTTCAATTGGATCAGCTGTTTCCGGGTGAGATCAAAAGCAGCCTCGAGGCGCTCCTTTTCATGGGCCACACCGTCAGCTGAAATTTCGTAAACATCAGGCGCTGAAAATCCGCGGGCCGACACGTGGACCGGTCCGAAAGCAATCCCCCGGGACACAGGGGAACCGTGAAAAACTCTTTCTGCTGGATGTTCTTCCGCCATCGAAAAGGGGGGCGGAACAAGATGGTTTCCGCCGCTGGTTTTCAGACTCAATTAGATTGTCTGTAATTAGGCGGGAGCCACTTCTTCAAAATTACGGGCAATGAGCTCACCAAGAGCCTTCAGGGCCTCGTCTGCTTGATCGCCATCGGTCGTGACTGAAATCACCGAGCCGTGCCCTGCCGCCAACATCATCAGACCCAAAATGCTTTTGCCATCGACTTCATCGTCGTCCTTCTCCACGCGAATATCGCAGGGGAAAGTGTTCGCAATCTTAACGAATTGCGCAGCGGGGCGGGCGTGGATCCCAAGTTGGTTGGTGATGGTGAAATCTTGATTAGGCATAAATACGATCTTGTGACTCGCTTATTCTGGCTGCTCTCAACCAAGGCGAAAAGATAAATATTTTGGCATGAAATGTGAATTTAATGTCACCAGGGTCGTTTTTACAGGAGTTTGCAGGGAATTGATGTGCTGGCCAAATAAGTGGCGGTTGTGGAGAAGCTGCTCCCACTTGTTTAAGCTGAGTTTAGAACAGGAGGTAAAAAGCCGTCAAATTCCGGGTAATCAGACCGAGAAGGAGGCGAAATAGGATTCATGAGTCTATCTTGGTCTCAGTCACCTTGACTTTTGTCAAAACCAGCAGAGCTTTCTTCGGTGGAGAAGCCTTTGATTCCGGGAAAGACAATTTATCGACTTTCGATTTATCACCGTTGTTTGCGGCGCTTGGAGGAAAATGTGATCGAGACAGTAAGCTCGTCTGCGTTGGCCAAAGCGGCAGGTGTCAATCCATCCCAGTTGAGGAGAGATCTTGGTTATTTGGGGACCTTCGGAACCCGGGGGCTTGGGTATCCGGTCACCGAGCTGGCCGAAGCCATTCGCGAAGTCTTGGGTCGTGAGAATCTGCAACCGGTCATTCTTGTGGGAGTTGGTAATTTGGGCGCGGCACTTTTGCGCTACGAGGGTTTTCAAAAAGAAGGCTTCGAGGTGTTGGCTGCTTTCGACACTGTGCCAGAGGCTGTCGTGATTCGCGGGATCAATGTCCCGGTCTATCATGTCGATGAGATGCCCGCCTTTATTGAGAAAAGCAAAATCAGACTGGCCGTGCTTTCTGTTCCTGCGGCTCATGCTCAAGAGGCCACCAACGAGTTGGTGGCGGCAGGAATTCAGGGGATTCTCAGCTTTTCACCGACAGTCTTGCAAGTCCCGGACTCAGTTACCGTGAACAGTGTGGACCTTGCTCTCGAACTCGAGCAAGTCAGCTTTTTCATCAAGAAAGATGGATGCTCCAGCACCGACGCGAAGATCGTTCCCTAGCCTGGTGCACCGCTATTTTTTGGCCGTTTCGTATTTGGCGGCGAGTTCATCACAAACTTTTTGCTGAGCCGGGATCTTGTTAGCCACTTCAGGTTCTTCTTCTTTGAGCAAAACCAGCCCCTCGAGTTCGCTTCGTGCTTTGATCAGATCGGTGAGGATTGTCGCGGCGGTCCACTTTTTAATCTGCGTATCAAACTGGCTCTCTTGGCCGGATGCTTTGGCGAGTTCGTCCTGGGCCGTCTTGGCGAGTTTTTCCTTTTCCTGAATGACCACGCGTAGGGGTTGAAGCTGTTTTTGAACCTCTGGAATCTTGGCTTGCTGGGCCTTCATGGCAGCAATGCGGGCCACTCTGGTTTTTTCGATCTCGTCCCGTTTGGTGACCAGTTCCTGATGTTCTGCCGTGAATTTCTTAATGCGAGCATCTTCCTTTGCGGCCCCGGATTCCAGATCCTTTGAGGTCTTTGCGTGCGCCGCGAGAATTTTTTGATGCTGTTCAACCTTCGCTGCGAGTTGCTGGACAACTTGGCGTTGTTGATGTTCAGCCTGTTCAGCTGCGACGAGGGCTGTCTTCTTTTCAGCATTCTGAGGATCTTTATTGGAAGCCTCCCGTTTTTTTGCGGTGTCACGAGTCGCCGCGACGAGTGACTGGTTTGCAGTGTTATGATCGCGGCCCAATTTTTGTTGTTCTCCTGCCAGCTGTCGTCGTTCCTGCACGATCTGAATCTTCAGTTGAGCGGGATCCTTGGCCTCTTTCGCAATTTGGTCTCGCTCGCGGAGCTTGGCTTGTGCTTGCTGTTCAAGCTGCTGCTTTTTGGCGGCCAGATCGTTGGCTTCCTTCTGCATCTTGGCGGACTCTTGCTTGAGCGTATTGATTGTTCCCTCGGTTTGGGTCAGTTTCGCACCCGCCTCTTTCACGGTATTCCGGGCCGCGGCCACTTTTTGACGCAGCGAAGCCAGCCCGGCTTCGAAAGTCGTCTTCTCTTTGACCAGTGAAACGAGGCGATCCTTGATCGAAGGTGGAGTGGCCGTCAACTCACCAATCTTAGTCAAATCAGCACTTTTCCAAACCTCGATTTTACCATCCCAGTCGGCAGTGAAGTATCGCTCGGTGTCGTGAGAGAAAGCCACCTCGGTGAGCATCTTTGGGAAAGGTTTGGATTCCTTCTCTTTTCCAAGATCAGGCTTCCAGAGCTTCACTTTACGATCACGACCGATGGAGATCAGTTTCCCGTTGTGAGCGTAGTCAAAAGCAAGGACACCGCCGCTGCCAGTGGTCGCTTTTTTGACTTCCTTCCCTTGGTTCATGTCCCAAAAACGGATGGTGTCATCTTCGGATGCAGAAGCGACAAGGTTGGAGTCGGCGCGCCATTTCAGATCGACGATGGCCTTTTGGTGTCCGCGAAGACTGTGAAATTCGATGCCACTGGACGCTTCCCAAATCTGGACGCCATTGTTGCGATCGCCCGTGGCAAGGAGAACGCCATCAGGAGAATAAGCGAGAGCAGTGACCCAGTCGGTATGTTTCTTGATGCTCTTGATTTGCTCTCCTTCCTGCGTGTCCCAGAGCTTGATGAGACGGGAAGGCCCTCCAAGGGCAACACCGCCAAGATCGGCACGGATATCGGCGGCGAGCACGGAGTCGAACTCTTTGCCAATTGTCATCATGACCTTCCCGGTGATGACGTCCCAAGTGACAGTGGTGCCGGATTTGCCCCCGACACCTCCACCAGCGAGAAGGTATTTTCCTCCGGGATGAAACGAGAGAGTTTCGGGATTTCCTTTGGGGAAGGGAAGCACGCCGACGAGTTCGAGCGTGTCGGTGTCGTAGAGGAGAACCTGCTTTTGACCGGTGACAGCGAGGAGTGGCGCCCAAGGGCTGGATTCCATGTCTGCGACCACGGTGCCACGGATCGGAGCAACGACGGGTTCGAGTAAGAGATCTTGCGGCATCGGCGGGGGGCCCTCGGGTCGCTTGCCGGTGGGGACAGCTCCAAGTGAGAACGCGGGCTTCTGCCGCTTTTTGGCCTTCGAACCTTTGTTCTCAAGAAGGCCGCCATCGATCCAGGCACGAATAAGATCAGCACTCTTCTTTGGTAACTTATCTCCTTCGGGAGGCATCACCGGCTCCTCGGTGTGAACAGTCACGGTGAAGAGTTTTGACGAACCACCATCGCCCGCGAGCGCGATTTTTCCTCCCGAACTTCCGGTCATGGCCCCGGTATAGGTGGAAAGATCCAAGTCGCCCTTTTTCTTATCCGGGTTGTGACAATTCAGGCACTTCGATTCGAAGATCGGGAAGATGTCATCATCGTAAGTGATTTTATCGGCAGCCCCGGAGATCGCAGTGGTGGCGAGCAGCAGTGAAAGAGTATGTTTCAGCATCTTGCGACGTGATTAGTGGTTAAAGAGGTATTCTTTGGAGTTCAGCAAGGCCCAAAAAACATCTTCAAGAATGAGGCCTGTTTCATTGGCGTCGGCTGCTCCGGCAAGGGCGTTGTTCAGCTTGGAGAGCTCGGCGTCATTGGGATTCCTTGCAACCGTCTTTCGATAGAGTGATTTCACAACATCTTCAGGTGTCATCTTGGCTTCCAACATTTTGTTCACAACCCGACCGCGGGTGATGCGGTTACTCACGGAGTCACCATTCAGGAGGTGAAGAGCCTGGGAGAGATTGGGCTCCATCTTAACTTCGCACGAACATACGGTCTTGCGTGTGGCCCGGCCAAAGGTGGTGAGGAAGTAAGTCGAGGTGTTGCCATCCGCGATGTTGACTGCTCTGGAACCGAGGGGAAGGCCCTTGAATTTATTGGGGGTGTCGGTGACCTGGGCGAGGGTATCAAGAAGGACCTCGGCGCGGAGGCGTCGAATGCGGGACTTGGAGAAATTGGTCAAGTCGGTCGCGTTCGTTTCATTTGCCTTGGTCGAAAGTTGATAGGTTCGCGAGGTGCAGATGTCACGGACCAGGCGTTTCATATCGAAGTTGTATTCGGTGAACTTCTGACCGAGTGCTTCGAGGAGGGCGGGATTGGTGGCGGGGTTGGATATCCGGACATCATCGACCGGGTCCACGATGCCAATCCCAAAGAAGTGGGACCACATGATGTTGGCGGCGTTCCGGGCAAACCAGGGGTTGCCTGGCTCGGTGAGCCATTCGGCCATAGCGGTACGTCTTGTTTTGCCTTTGACCTCCGCCAGGCCTCCACCGAGGTAGGTTGGGGTGGCGTTTATCTTGGTGACGGGGTGTTGGATTTCTCCGCCGCCATCGAAGATGATCATGTCAGTGGGGTCTTCGCCCCGCTTGCGTTTCACTTGGGTGAAGAAGGAAGCGAAGCCATAATAGTCGTCCATGGTCCAGCGATCAAAAGGATGATTGTGGCATTGCGCGCACTGAATACGGGTGCCCATGAAGACTTGGGCCACGTTTTCAGTCATTTTTTTGATGTCCTGCTCCGCTTTGAAAAAGTTGGTGGCAGGACTGTCATACGAGCCGCCGGTTGCGGAGAGAAGGTCACGTACGATTTGATTGAAGGGGCGGTTATTTGCGATTTGGCCGCGGAGCCACTCATACCAGAGGAGGGCGGATTTGTAGGTGACGTCGTTGCCATTGTTTCCGGTCGTGCGGATCTGAAGAAGCTCCGCCCATTTCATGACCCAGAGTTCGGTGAAGTCCTTTCGTTCGAGGAGTTGATCTACGAGTGCTTCACGCTTTTTGGGGTTCTGATCCGAGATAAAGGCCTGTAGCTCCGGCTCCGAAGGAAGGAGACCGATGATGTCGAGAAAGACCCGACGAACAAAGACTTCGTCACTACAAATCTCTGACGGGATAATGCGCAGCTTGTGGAGTTTTTCGTGAACGTGCTTGTCGATGTAATTGAACTCGGGAAGCTTGGGGCGGGTGTATTTGAGTCCGTCCGGAATGATGATGGCTTGTGAGCCTTCCGTGAAGGTATGGAAGCGCGCCATGAGGAAAGCTTCACCCTGGGTCTTCGAGTTGGAGACTCCGGAATGCTCGTCGACACCCACGGAGTTATCATTCGAGGACGTGTATTTGGATAGAGTCGACACATCACGATCCGTGCCATCGGAGTAGGTGGCCTTGACGGTGAGAGGGATCTTCTTGCCCTGTCCTTCAAGCAGGAATTCCTTGGGTCCAATCTCGATCTTGACGGGGAGGGCGACGTCGTCCGGATCATAGTTTGCCCCGACCTTGATCCACTCAAGGAGAGTCTCATAGTTCGGAGAATTTTTCTCAAAGAGCTTGCCCCCGGTGTGGGGAACCGAACCGATGGCCTTGGTGAGAAGGAGAGATTCTTCAGGGATGGCAAGATTGATCCGGCGACCTGCGAGTTCACGGGTGATGCGGTAGTGGTCGCCCTTGGGGTCGTAGCCGAAGAGTGAGATCATAAAGCCATCCTGTCCGCGTGCGGAACCGTGGCAGGCTCCGGTATTACAACCGGAGGCGGTGAAGACGGGAACGACATCCTGTTGGAAGCTGATCCGGCGATCTTCAGTGGCTCCTTTGACCGTGACCGGAACAGTGAGTTCTTTGCCACGGAAGGTAATTTTCACCGTGGTGGCACCGTCCTTGACCGGGTAGATCGTTGATCCCTCGAGCTTGATCAGGGAGGCATCAGCGACCTCGAATTTCACCGAAGGAGTGATGTCCCGGGTCACCGCGTTCTTGTCGGTGGCGAGAATGATGAGGCGATGAAAGTCGCGTTTGGTCTCAAGCGTGACCGACGATGGATAAACGGCGATCGAGGCGAGGTCCGGATCTGGTTTCGAAGCGTCCTCAAGTACTGCCGACCTTTCTTTGTGCTGAAGCGTGACGTCATCGGACCATTTGGCACCGGTGGAAATCCAACCCTTCAAACGGTCAACTTCTTCTTGGGTGAGTGCCTTGCGTGCCTTCTTCTTGGAGGAAGGTGGCATGAACTCGTCATCGTCGTGGGGGAGTAGAATTCGACGAACCAACTCCGACTTTTCGATATTTTTGAGGTCAACCGGAGATCCGGAGTCGCCGCCTTCAAAGAACTTGGCCTTCACGTCCATGCGCAGGCCTCCTTTGTCTTTATCGGCATTGTGGCACTCGACGCACGAGTGTTCAAAGATATCACGGACCTCGTTAATCGAAGCCGAGGCTGTGATGGTGAGAGCGGTGAGAATGGTAAGGGACTTCATTGGGCGTTGGACTGTCGAAGTTGTTCGAGTCGGGAGAGAGGTTTTTTAGGAGCTTCCTTGGGAGGAGCCTTGACTGGTGTCGCCTTGGTTTCGGACTTTTTCTTGGGAGCCGGTGGCGGAGGATCGATACGGAGGGTTCCACCGTGACCCACGTTGTGAGGAATGGGATGACCGTCTTGCGTGATGATGACCTGGCAAAAGAGGTTGGCGTGTTTTCCCTTGTTGGCATCATCGGCCACTTCGAGTGGGAAGGAGATCTCGCCGGACTTCGAGGTGATCTTAATCTCACCTGATTTCACACCATGCGGGAGGGCTTGGAGAATCACGCGCGCTTCGCCCGTGAAGGGTTCAAGTTGTTCGACCGTGGCGAGGACAGTGGTGTTTTTTCCGGGGTTCGTGGCAGCCATCGCGAGGGAAAGTTGCACGAAAGGCTCGGAGACTTGGAGCTTCGCAAATCGTGAGGAGACTCGCACCAAGCCCTGATCAGTGACGGCTTCTCCGGTGACGAGAATTTGCCAATCATTGATGGGAGCATCGCCGTTGGCACTGAGAGTGAGGGCGACCTCGTTCTTGCCTTCGGGAATCTCAACCTCATTTGGCGCTCCGATCCCGGGAGGTTTCCAGGGAAGCTTGATTTTAATCTTCTTGGTGAAATCCTTGGCGCGCTTTGCGGTCACCTTCAGGGTCATTGTTCCATTGCGAACGAGCGGGACCGGTGGGGCAAAGAGTTCGAGGTGGAAGGGGGCTTCTTCAATGACTGCGATGGAAATTTTTTCAGTTTCGGTCACCTGATAATCACCCTGGTTGTTCACGTAGAGATGGGAGATCTTCTCTGTAAACGGGCCTCGCAGCTTCGTTTTAGGGTCCTCGATTTCGAAGCTGTAGAGTCCGCCAGCGATAGGGGCATCAGCCTTGGCCTCGAAAAGGATGGGGAATGCACTGATGCTCCGGGAAACCGGGTGAGATTGAAAGGAGACGCCCAATGGCAGCTTGGGCGCGTGGAAGCTCACGTCGCAGCCGATGTTTGATCGGGTAATGTTCGGAGCAATGGCCAGGCGATTTCCCCGTGGGATGTGGATCATCTTGTCCTTCTGGGTGTCGACGCGGTCAGCCTTGGGCAAGGTGGCCATGAGAGACGGGGCCCGGTTCTGAAGCTCGATACGATAAACAAAGTCGGGTCCGCCACGCTTCAGCTGATCACGGATCTCCAGAACATAAACTCCGTCCGCCGGAATCTCGTAGTCCAGCCGGCTATCGGGAATACCCTGGGTTTGATCATCATTGGCTTGCAGGTATTTGTTGTCCGCAGCCTGTCGAATCGAGAGCACGCTGTCCAAGGGAGAGCGTAATTCACGAGCGAGAACCTGAAAGCGGAGTTTCTCACCTTTCTTGGCCTGAAATCGGAACCAGTCCTTGTCCTCGGGGCTGGAAATCACGCCGTGAAAAGCGTAGGGGGCCTTGGGTGGATTTTCAACCGGACAGGCTTGCTTGTAGTTTTCGTTGGGCTCGATTTCGTTAAGATAATCAAGCCCGGAAACGTGCACCATGTTCCCAGAGGGCGAACTTTGACCACCATCATTGATGAAGGCGGGGAAAGGCGTGTTTCCGACTTTGATCTTTTTCTTCAGGGTGCCTTTGGCGTCGCCGATGAAGGAAAATTCAATTTCCTCACCTGGTTTGGCTGCTGGCGGATAAATGGCCCGTGGTCGGGGGAAACTTCCGATATGCATCCGGTATTGCGAGGCTGCATTGCCTTCATACGAAGACTCTCTTACAACGATCGTGTAAGGGCCGTCTTCAGGAATGATGATGGATGCCGCGCAGTCCCGTTTGAGGAGAGGTGAGTCGTCATTGACCGCAAGTTCGAATCGATTCTTATCGAGTATCGCAAGATAGGGATCGAACATGACACGGCCCAAACGCATTGCTTCGACCTCGACAGAAAGACGCTGCCCTTTTTGACACTGCACGACATAATAGTCATCGTCTTCCCGATCCGCAACACCTTGAACGGTGACGTTGAGATCAACTTTTTGAGGCTCGTTGAAGGTATTGTTCAAGTCCTTCTTCTTGTCCTCGGATCGGGCTTCCATGACGGTCGGAAACTGCCCAACCCAAAAAGTTCGCATGTAGGTGAGTCCACCTTTGCAACGAAGCCGCATCGGGTGTTCTCCCAAAGGAGCGTCTGCGGCAATGATCAGAACTGCTTTGACGCTCTTGCCATCTTTCCCCTTGGTCAGGGATTTCACGGTGAGGCCTTTTTGGTAGAGAAGGAGTTCCTGAGGCTCCGTCATGCGATCACCATAAAGCCTGATTTCTAACTCGGTGCCCAACTTCCCGCCACGAGGTTCGATTCGGGAAAGAACCGGGCTGAAACCGTGAACGAGAAATGACGTCAATAGAAAGAGAGCGAGCAAGCGTATCATGGTGATTCTAAAATTTAGGCTTTTTTAGCGAGGATCTCATCGACGATACGTCCGCCATCAACAATCTCGATGGGCCGGTCTCCGGGGGACATAAGCTCTTTGTCACCGGTGATACCAAGTTGGTTGTAAACGGTCATCGCCAGATCCTCGATGCCGACCATGTCCTCTTCCGGTTCACCACCAAGGGCGTCCGAGGAGCCGTGGACGAGTCCGCGGTGGAGTCCTCCTCCGGCCATTCCGACCGAAAAGACACGTGGCCAGTGGTCGCGACCTCCGGTGCCGTTGATTTTTGGTGTGCGTCCGAACTCAGAAGTCACCATCACGAGAGTTGAGTCAAGGAGGCCTCGTTCGTCGAGGTCGGAGATCAAGGCGGCAATCGCCTGATCAACAGGAGGGAGTTGCTGCTGAATCCCATTCTTAATATTGTCGTGATGATCCCAGCCTCCGGCGGTGAGAGAGACGAAACGAGTGCCGGCTTCGACGAGTCGGCGAGCAAGAAGCATCCGCTGCCCCGGGGTATTCATTCCGTAGCGATTGCGCACCGCTTCGGGCTCAGCCTTGAGGTTGAATGCCTCACGAGCCTCTTTCGAGGAGATGAGCTTGTAGGCGTGCTGATAAAAAGCGTCCATGGAATCCAAGGCATCAGATTCCTCAAGAGTCTTGAAATGGTGATCGACCGTTTCAAGGAGACTGCGACGACGATTGAAGCGTTTTTCGTCAACTCCGCCGGGCATATTGAGATCCCGCACCTTAAAATCACCACGGGAAGGCTCCGAGCCGATGGCAAACGGTCCGAAAGCCGAGGAGAGGTATCCGGAGTTGGCGAACTCGTTTGGCACGGAAGGAACGCAAACGTAAGGGGGCAGATTATTGCGCGGTCCGAGTTCGTG
This sequence comes from uncultured Verrucomicrobiales bacterium, assembly GCA_913060685.1. GTDB lineage: Bacteria > Verrucomicrobiota > Verrucomicrobiia > Verrucomicrobiales > Akkermansiaceae > SW10. Next base: position 3,331 of record CAJXVQ010000094.1, on the reverse strand, counting down.
CGCGACCACTGATCCCATCGCAGGATATTCCAGCGCGGGCGATGGCTTGTATCCCGTGAACATGTTGTGGGTTCCACGTTCGTGAGCAGCCTCGCCGTGAGCCATCGACCGGATGATGGTCATCTTATCGGCGATTTTGGCGGTATTCTTGAGATATTGACTGAATTTCACCCCCTTAATGGAGGTGTTGATGGTGCCGAGAGGTCCCCGGTATTCGGTGGGGGCGTAGGGCTTGGGGTCCCAGGACTCCTGATGGGCCATGCCCCCGGGGAGGAAAATTTGAATGACCGATTTGGCCACGCCCTCGCGGGTCTTGTAGTGTTTCTGCTTGGCTTGGGCCTCCATACTGAGGAACTGCGGGAGGGAGAGGCCTAGACCTCCGAGGAGGCCGACGTGGAGGAAGCCACGACGGGAGAAGTCGTTGGCAAAGGGGTTACCGGGGCAGGGTGCTTTCATAATTCTAATGAGTATCGTCTCCATTTACGGAACCCTTCACCTTTTTTAATCATTTCTTTGAAGAAATCTAACCGACGCGCAGGCTGGACATTTCAGGCCTTCCCGCAAGACTTCCGGCCCACTTCACCAATGGAAATTCCTGTCATTCAAGGATATCGGATCCGGGCCCAGATTGGTTCCGGTGTTTCCGGTGTTGTCTACGAGGCTCAAACTGATGCCGGAGAGCTCTGCGCGATCAAGGTTTTTGACAGCATGGCGTCTAATCCGGCCTTGCTCGGGGAGCGGATTCGGCGGATCACCGAAGGACGGGCTCAAGGCGCCAGTGTGGAGATCACCGCCCAGGCTCTCGATGCCAGACCAGGCTGCGTGGTCATGCCGCTGCTGGGCACCCCGGGCGAGGGGGGAGAGGGCTCCTTGACACCCCGCAACCTCCAATTTCACTTTGAATCCTATCTTCGGAATGAAGCGACCTGGCCGTTTCTCCTCAAGCTGGCGACAGGCCTTGCTAAAATCCACATGGCGAGGGTCGCTCATGGAAATCTGAAGCCAGGGAATATCTTCCTCGATGCCAATGGCGGGCCTCTTCTTGCGGATTACGCGACCGGTCTTATGCCCGGAGTGCACCGAATCGGCTACAGTGATGCGCTGCTTTACGCCCCGCCAGAACAGCTGCGGAGTCCAGAAGGCTACCATGATGAGGCCGGATATCGTTGGGATGTTTATGCCTTTGGTGTCCTCGCCTACCGATTGCTGACCGGGCTCTTTCCCCGATCAAACGATGTTTTTCAGAGTGTGAACCCTGCGCCGGGAACGCAGGTGAGATTCGACATCGAAGCCGACTATCAAGGGATCGTGAATGGTTTGGAGCAGGAGCGGGAGATTCAATGGCCGGATGTAACCGGCGATGACGCCGAAGTTAGAAGGAGGCAAATTATCACTTCCTGTCTCAACCTGGATCCTCAGCAACGTCCTTTTAATATGCGTGAGGTTTCCCGCCGTTTCGAAGCGATTGAAACTGAGTTGGCAGCGGCTGCGGAGAATCAACGATTGATATCGCTGCGAGAAACTGCGGAGCGGAAGCGCCGGGGCGCCAATCGCAGATTTGCAACGGCCTCTCTTCTTGCGACCGGTTTGGCCGCGGGATGGGGTGTGACACAGTTTCTGCGGATGCAGGAGGCCCGCGATGCGGAAGGGAAGTTCAAGAGCTACCGGGTGACCGCCGAGACCACGATCACGGATCTGGAATCGCAGCGCGATGAAGCGCGCAGTGCCGAGGCTCAGGCTTTTACGGAGCGAGAGGCCACTATGGAAGCCCTGGCCAATGAGCAAAGCAGAGCGTTTGATGAGCTTCAGTCGGCTCAAAAAACCAACGAACGACTTTTCGATTGGATCCTCGAAAAGGGCGTGAATGAGCTGCCAACTTTAGAGGGAAGAAAGGCGCGTTTGAGCGCACTCTTGGAAGATGTCGACAAGCAACTGGCTGGAATGTCCGCTCGACCTGCTCTTGCTGATCAGGCCGCTCTTTTAAGATTACGGAGAGTTGAGTTGGTCCTGGCGATGGGACGGCTTGCCGAAGGTGAAGAGGGGTTGGCAATAGTTGTCGAGGACGGGAAACTTCCCGGAGAATTGATGGCGCGGGCTCATTTGCGTTTACTCCTTTTGGCTTCTGAAAGGCAGGCCGGCGACCTGGCTTCGCGGCTTAAAAAAAGCGAGGGCCTCATTCTTAAAGCGTGGAAAGACGATGAGCGTAGATTGATCGGGGCCAAGGCTGTGCTGGCGCTCGTCAAAGCCCGGATGTGGGAAACCGATGGAGACGGGGTCAAGGCTCTCGCTTCTTATCTGGAAAGTCTCAAGAACTATCGGGAGCTGGAACAGAGATACCCCGCAAACATGGCAGTGGGGCTCATGATGGGAAGGCAGTATCTCTCGGCGGCCCTGGCGGCTGAGGGTGAAGGCTCGACCGAAAATGCGGCCAAACTGCGCGAAAAGGCGGCGGTTGCCTTTACGGCATTGGCCAGCAAGCAGGAGAATCCTGCACCCGAACTTCAATATCAAATCGCCTCCGCCAAGGCTGCCCAGGCCATTTCGCTCTGGCAGCAAGGGGATACTTTTGGCGCGGAAAAGCTTGCTCGTGACAGCGTTACCAAGCTCATCGCGCTCGCAAGCAAAATGCCGAACGATTTCCGAATTACGATGGATCTCGCTTCGCAAAGAGGAATTATTGCGACGGCTCTCCGCGATGAAGGAAAGTCCACCGAAGCCCGGATTTTATTAAACAAGGGAATCAGTGCTCTCACGGAGGGATTGCAGGGTCAGCCCGAAAATTGGAGTGCTCGGTATCTCTTGGCATCGCTCAAGTGGCAGCTCTCCGGACTGATGGGGCAACAGGGTGAAGGGGACTCCGAACTCAAGATTGGAGCCGAAGCGTACGACCAGCTCCAAGCTCTTCTTGCGAGTAATATGAAACGACCGAATCCATCGGAAGTACGAAAGTCACTCGCCTACCTTTGCGGAGATCTCGGTCATTCCGCAGATCTCCGCAATAAACGCGAGATCGCAGTGGCCTATCTCGAGGACTGCAAACGTTACTGGCAGGAATTGGCACGGGATGAAGGGGATCAGCTTGAGATTCGTGAAGGCTACCAGTGGGCGGTCAATCGGCTCTCCGAAATGGGCGTGAAGTAGTTTTACCTCAGATTTCACAAGCGCTTCATCATGCTTTCACAAAGCGACGGCAGAGTGCGTTTGTTATGGAAACAAAAACGACTCAAGACAACGTCCGGCAGATCAAATTTCCTTGTTGGAAGCGCAAATCAATCATCAAGTTTGCCATTGTATCTGTCTCTTATACACATCTGACGCTGCCGACGATCTA
>CAJXVQ010000093.1 GCA_913060685.1 uncultured Verrucomicrobiales bacterium | reverse complement strand
CGTCAGATGTGTATAAGAGACAGGTCCTGGAATCCCTCGAGGTGTGGAAACGCTTTCGCGCTGGCGCTTACGGCGGCGAGATTTTTGCGGAAGGTTTCCTCTCCGGTGGCGGAGTCATAGAGGAAGCTGGTGATTTCCTCCGACCATCCATCGGTGCTGGGAGATTTCGAGAGATATTCGAGCGCCATGCGTTTTGCTTTGGCGGGGTCCTTCATGCCGTCGCGATAGACGTCAAGCGCGAGTAAGGCGCGCAGCGTACCTGCTCCATCGGGGTTTTGGCTGATGAGCTTGATGAGACCTTGCTCGGCGCGTTTGAGGTTCTCACCAGACCAGCGGACGTAGGCGCGGGGAAGGTCATTGATGGTGACGTTCTGGCGGAGAACGTCCTCGGCGATGGCGAGGGCGCGAGTGGTGTCCTTTGCGGTGGCAGCAGCTTCGGCAGCGCTGGCTAGGGGTGAATAGCGGTCCTCGTGGTGCGGGTAGGCGGCGAGGTAGCGGCGGGCTTCTGCTTCGATTTCTGACGGGGCTTTGGTGGCGCTGATCATGGCCTCGACGAGACTCCGGTGAATGTCGTCGCGACCCGGAGTGAGCGCTTTGCGAAATGATTGGATGGCGTTTTCAAACTGTCCAAGGCGGGATTCGAAGCGTCCGGTGCTGAACCAGAGTTTACGTTTGGCGTTGCTATTGAGCCGAGCCTTACGACGCACAAGAGTTTTGGCGATTTGAAGGCCCTCGGCCCATTGCTCGGCCCGCTCGGCGGCATACATTCCTTGAAATCCCACGCCAGTGAGGAGCGGTTCGGCGGGGAGCTTGGCGACCATGGCCACCGCGAGGGAAGAGGCCTGCTTGTAGGTGGTTCCGTTGTTGGCCTGAATAAACAAGCGCAAAGCGCGGATGCCCTGGTCTGTCGCACCGCTGTTCTGCCAGATCGCGAGACGTTCGGCGGCGGCGAGGTTGCCACGACCGGTGTGTTCATAGGCGGTAGCAATCCGGTCGCGGACTTGATTGATCAGGGAATGTTTCGGGAAGATTTCGAGGAACTGCCGTCCGGTTACGATGACGTCTTCGTGGCGGGCGGTGACGGCGTAACCGGCCATGAGCTTCAGTGTCATGGAGGCCCGTTCCGGATTTTTCGTTTGGGCGCGCGAGAACTTTCCGGTGGTGCGGATGAGTCCGAAGACCTGTTCGTTTTTCCAATAGAGCCCGGTGAGGTCGCCCATCAACTTCGCTCCGGTGGGCGAGGACTCGGCGGTCTCCTTGAGTTTGGCCTCCAGATCAGCGGCCTGGTCGGCGTGGACCGGGGTGCTGAGAGCGAGAATGAGGGAGAGATAGGGGATGAGTGTTTTCAAAATCCTGCTTTTTTGAGCGCTTCAACGATCTTGTTGGCTTCCGAGGCAATTTCGCTTTCGGGGTAGTCGTTGATGAGTTGTTCGAACTTACGGCGGGCCTCCGGCTTGCGTTCAAGTTTGTAGAGACAGCGACCGTAGTTGAAGAGGATGACGTCGAGGAAGTTCGCATCGGGGTGGTCCGAGAGGACGTTCTCAAAGACATCGACCGCCCGGGCGTAGTCTTCCTTCTTGTAATAAAATGCAGCCATTTTGGCGACCGAGTCTCCAACCCGACCAGAGTCGGGGAATTGTTCGTAGACCTTTTGGTAGGCAAGGAAGGCCTTTTCGAAGAGTTGCGCGGATTGGCCGGCGGCGGCCTTCAGAGCCATCGATTCATAGCATTCGCCGGTGAAGAATTGACCTTCGCCCCGCAATGGGCTGGTCGGGAGTTTTGCGATACTGGAGTAGAGGCTGATGGCGCGTGGGAAGTTCTCACGCTTTCGTTCGACGTGGGCTTGTTGCAACATCGCTTCGTCCACGAAGGAGCTGGCGGGGAATTCGTTGAGGAGCCGCCGGCTCATGCCGAGGGCGAGGTCGAGTTTGTCCATCGCAAAGTAGATTCGCCATAGTTGCACATAGGTTTCCTCAAGGAGTTTGCCGCCGATCTCGCGAGCCTGGGTGTGAATTTCCTCACAGACATCGAGGGCCTCGATGTATTTCAGATCGGCTTTGTCGTTGAGGCCAAATTCCTTGTAGTAGTTGCCGACCTCGGTGAGGGCGGAGGCGGTTCTCAGTTGGGTTTTGAGACGGAGTTCCCCGTCGGAAATATCGGTGCGGGTGACGCGGACTTCGCCGAGATTTCCTTCGATGATTTTGGTTTCGGCAGTGCGAACGATGGCTCCCTCGCTGAGATTTTGGTCGTCGCGGTAGACGAGGTGGATTGTCTGACCGGGTTCGCCGGTGAGCACGCCCTCGGCGGTTCCGAGACGGAGGGGGATCGCGAGGCGAAAGGTGCCTTTCTGCTCTTGCTCCCGCAGCGTCACCGGGACCGAGCGGACCATGAGGAGCGGGTCGATCTGGGATTTGATGTCTTCGCCGTCCGGGCCCTCTTCCAGTTCTCCGCTGGCGACGCGTTTGGCGAGCTCATCGTCAATTTCGTCGGCCAACTTGCGACGAAAGATTTGGATCGTGGCTTCGATTTTGTCCGCGCCTTCGCTGGTGTCGTGATCGGCGTCGGTGACCTGGAGGTGGAGTGATTTACCGAGGACGGCGGCGGGTAGGTCGCGCTGGTAGGAACCATCGGTGATGCGGGCGACTCCGTTGCCCACCACGATGACCTCCTTCAGCCGCTTTTCGTCGAAGCTTTTTTCGGCGGTGTGTGCGTCGATGTAGGTGACCGTGATTTTGTCGCCTCCGCGGACTTCGAGGGTTCCGTTGTTCGGCACCGCTTTGTCGAGGCGGGTCGCGATGCGGCCCAGGGCGATGCGGGCATTACGCCCGACCGGATCGCAGAAGAGTGTTTCCTCGTCGCCGCCTTTTGTGCGGCAGATGACTTCGATCCGGGTTCCGGGTTCGAGGATGGCGAAGTCCTGATCATCGATCTTTACATAGAGGCGTTTGCCCGCTTCGACTTTTTCGACAAGCGAGTCTTTTGATGAGAGGGCCGTGCCCACTTTCTCGAGAGCTTCGATGGCCCGGCTGTAGTGGTCGAGTTTGAAATGCCCGAGGCCGATGTAGTAGTAAGCTTCGTTGACTTCCGAGGAGGTGGGGAATTGCTCAATCACGTCACGCATGATGCTGAAGCACTTTCCGTAATTACCGGCTTCGTAAAAACAGGTGCCGGTGTTCAGGAAGGCGTAGGCGCGTTTTTCGTCGTTTTCGTTACTCTCGATCGCGGCCGCTTCATAGTGTAGGCGTGCCTTGTCAAAGTCCTTGATTTCCTTGAGAAGGTGATCGCCGAGGCGTAGATGGGCTTCGAAGCGGATCTGGCTGCGCGGATAGCGCTCGACCACTGATTCCCAAATCTCGAGGGCCTTTTCGTTTTCTCCGAGTTCAAGACGGGCATCGCCGGCTTGTAAGAGCTTGCGTGCCGCGCGGTCCTCGATGATGGAGCCGCGTTCAGCGGTCTTCGGTGACTGGGCGAGGAGTGGGAGGGCGAGGAAAAGAGGGAGGAAGAGGCGGGCGATGAAGTGACTCATATTTTTCAAGCGAACAATTCGTGGATGGGAGTCGCGCCCTTGGGGACGACCCGCATCGGGCGGCCCTGGGGAGTGAGGAGTTCCTTTTCTTGGTCGATTCCAAGTGCGTGGCAGAGGGTGGCGTGAAGGTCGGAAACTTTGACCGGGCGTTCGGCGGGTGCCATGCCGTCTTCGTCCGAGGCTCCGATGATTGAGCCTCCCTTGATGCCGCCGCCTGCCATCATGGCACTGAAACAACGAGCCCAGTGATCTCGTCCACCGCCATCGTTGATGCGAGGGGTGCGTCCAAATTCGCTGAGGACCACCACGAGCGTTTTGCTGAGCATGCCGTTCGCCTTGAGGTCGGAGATGAGCGAGGCGATGGCGGGATCCATGGTTGCGCCGTGGTTGCGCATCGCTTCGAAAATGTTGCCGTGGTTGTCGAATCCACCCCGGTTGACCTGCACGAAGCGTACTCCTTTTTCGACAAGGCGTCGGGCCAACAAAGCTCCGCGACCGAAGTCGGTGTTGCCGTATTTCTCGACCGTCCTGGGGTTTTCATCCTCCAACTCGAAGGCCTTCAAGGCCGGGCTCTCCATTAAGTTGACAGCGTCCTTCAGGGCCGTCTCGGAGGCCTTCAATTCCTTGGCGCCCTTTTCGCCGGAGGTTCGAGCATTCATCTTCTCCAGGATCTGCAGCCGTTGCATGCCGCGGGCATGGCTGATGCCTTCCGGAAAGGCGAGGTAGGGGTCTTTTTGGCCGGGACGACCGACAAAATAGGCTTCGCATTGCTGCCCGAGATAGCCGGCGCGGGCCGGTTGGCCGCTGATGCTGACCAAGGCGGGGAGGTCGCCGAGTGGTTCGCGTTCGTGCACCACCAATGAGCCGAGACCCGGGTGCATGATGTTGGGCGATTGGTTGAATCCGGTCTGGAGTTCATACTGTGCCCGACCGTGGTCCCCGTTGGTGCCGGCGATGGAACGGATGAGCGCGCCATGATGCATCTGTTTGGCCAGTTGCGGGAAGATTTCCGAGATCTCCATACCCTCCACGGAGGTCTTGATGGGATTGAACTCGCCTTGGACCTTGCGTCCTGGCTTGGGGTCCCAAGTGTCGAGGTGACTCATTCCTCCGCTGTTCCAAAAGAGAATGACATGTTCGGCCTGGGCTTTGCCGGGAGCGGTTTGGGCCAAGAGTTGGCTGATGGGCATGCCGAGGAGGCTTGCGCTGAAGGACTTCAGCATGCGGCGCCGGGTGAATTGATAATTGGTGCAGGACATTTTTTTTGGGACAGTTTACGTTAAGGGTGTGCTCGTTAAAGAGATGTCTTCGCAGCAGAGCTGCCGGGAAATGATCATGACCGGGACGGATCATGCCACTGGTTGGGTATCGTTGAGGTTAAGGAAGGAAACGGAATTCGTTGGAGTTGAGGAGAGCCCAGCGGAGGTCGGCCATGCCTTCGGGGTCGTTGTTAACGATGGTGCGGGCGTCTGCTTTTTCTTCGGAGCTTGGCAGGCGGGTTAGGATTTCTTGATAGGCCCAATCAATGGCCAGGTTCTGGTCCTTTTTCAAGAGAGGATGGAGTGGTTCGAGCGAACCGACACGGGAGGCTTCGTGGGTCATGCGACCGTTGAGCATCATGAGTTGTTGGCGCAGTGAGGAGGCTTCATCCCGAAACTCGCCCAAACCCGTGCGGGCCGGTTGGCCGAAGACCCGGAGGAAGTGCGCGGGCGGGGCGGGGGTTGCCATGCGCATGGCGCTGTCAAAGCGAGGATTGTCATCCACCGTTTCGGTGATCGTCTCGGTTTTGTATTTCATCACCTTGCGCTGCTCGTCTTTTTGCATCGCGGCCATTTCCTCGGCCTTGATTTGTTCGTCGGATTTTTCCCGCATCGATGCGAGTTCGGTTTGCTCCTTGCTGCTGAGGATCGAGCTAAAGTCGATCTTCAGTGATGACTCGAGATCGTATCCGTCACCGCGCATGGCGGGTTGCCCGGCTATCATCGTTGCTTCCCCGGCATCTCCTGCTTCGACCATCGTGAACTCTCCGGTCGGGACCTGGATTTCACGGGAGACCTGCTTGTTGTTTGCGCCTTGCGGCCATTTAAAATCTTCGAGGTGTCCGGCGACCACGATGCTGTCGTAGAGGACTTCTCCGAGCATCCGGCGGGTTGGGGCAGCGGAAAAATTCAATTCGCTTTTTTCGCGAACCTCGATGGGGGTATCGGCGGGCAGGGCAGATCGTCGGTAGGCGTCGGAGAGGGTGATAATTCGTATCAGAGTCCGGAAATCATAGCCGCTGGCGATGAACTCCTGCGCGACGAAGTCGAGCGTGGTAGGATGGTGAAGTCCGTTGTAGTCGGAGAAGTTGTCGAGCGGTTCGACGAAGCCGTGACCGATCAATTCGGCCCAGACGCGGTTCACAAAGGCCCGGGCAAAGTAATCGTTGCGCGGATCGGTGATGAGATCGGCCAGTTGGCTTCGTAGCTCGCTGGAGCGGTAGATGTCGCCATGCACATTGAGCTTTCGGCTTTCCTTTTTGGCTTCCTCCAGCACCGGATCGTTGGGGCGGCCGACATTGGGTTCGACGGCATCGAGGAGGGCATCAAGGGAGGCGGTGTCATCATCGGTTGAGTTCTCCTGCTCCCTGGCAAGCCGGACCGCTTCAAAGCGTTGGATATGGCGGGGAGTTTTTTTGAAATCGCCTATTTGGAATGGGAATCGCGGTTTGACTGGTTTGCGGTCAGCGGGCTCGGCCTTGTCCTCAGGGGGCCAAAGAACCGTCATTTCCTTTCCTTCCGTCGTGTAGACCGTGCCGCCGCGGCGTCGGCTCTCTACCTTCTTGGTCATACCAAAGAAGGCTGCGAGGTCGTAGAAGTCCTCTTGTTCCCAGTCATCGAAGGGGTGATCGTGGCACATCGCGCAGCCGATCCGCACCCCGAGAAAAATTTGAGAGGTGGCGGCAGCGAGCTCCATTGGCTGGGCATCATCGCCGAGGATGTATCCGACAGCTGGATTCGAGTTGGCGCGACCCGAGGAACTGATGAGCTCTCGCACCAGGACGTCGTAGGGTTTCTCCTGCTCGATGGATCCGTGGATGTAGGCCAGCAATTGATTTCCTCCGGTGACATTGGAGCGGATTCGCAACATATCGGCCATGAAGATGGTCCAGCGGTCCGCGAAGCGAGGTTGGTTGGTGAGTCTTGTGATGAGCTTGGATCGGCGATCTTTTCCCCAGCCTTCGTATTCGCGGACTTCCTTCATCGTCGGGATTCTGCCGATGAGATCGATGGTGGACCGTCGTAAAAAGGCCGCATCGTTGATGGGGTCCGTAGTGACAATCCCGGTGCCGGCATTTTCCCGCCGGAGAATATCGTCAAGCATCGCGGCCGCCTCGCTGTTCGAGTTGGGAGCTTTCGGTGGCATGGCTACTCGTTTCGGGGCTTCGGGCTTCCGCTCGGTGAGAGTGACTCCTTTTGGCCAGTCTGCGCCCGCTTCGACCCAGGCATCAAGAAGCGCGACTTCTTCGTGAGTGAGAGCCTTTCCTTCATCGGGCATTACGCCTTCGTCGATGGGGCGGAGGTGAATTCGCACCAATAGTTCGCTCTTTCCGGGGTTGCCCGGCACGACAGCGTCGGCGGTATCTCCTCCTTCCAGAAATTTCTCATGCGTATCCATTCGCAGTCCGCCCTTGACCTTCGATGCGGTATGACAGCGCACGCAATTGGTTTCCAGGATCGGTTGGACCTGCTCCCGAAAGTCCGGGGCAGCAGCGAAAACGGGTAAAGCAGTCGCCAGAACGCTCAGAACGCGAATGAAGGAATGTGGGAAGCTCAAGGTGTGGGAAAGTTCGAATGGAAACGTGGTCAGAGTAACTACCCCGGGAGGAAAAGGAACCTTTCGTTTCCCTTAAGCGAAATCGGAAAATCAGCGTTTTCATCGAAATCCTTTTAAAGTGGCGCTGGCCTCCGCCCAACCAAGTCGGCTCTAAAGGTGGGTTTTGTCATCTCTGTTCGGCTCGGAAAAGGAGGGATCGATGAGGGCGCAAAAAACGCCTTCGAGGGTGACTCGAAGGCGTTTTGAAAGGGTCGATCAAGGGTGCTTATTTTCCGGGAACCTTGTGGATGGTGCTGTGGATGGTGCCGATGAGTTCGTCGCCGTCGGTGGACTCGAGGTCGTAGTCGAGCTTGAACTGCTGACTTGGCTTGTGTCCTTCAACCGTAAGAACAACCGTCTTCTTGTCGCTTCCCAGTTTGGCGGCCGTGATTTTCACGGTGTCGGGCTTGCGGTGGTTCTTGGACTCCTTTTTAACGGCATTGGCCTCGGCTGTCTTGTCGGGGTTGTCGACCGAGAACTGACCGGATCCGTATTGGGGGCCGCGGACATACTTCCAACGTTTGGCCGTGTAGGAGGTTGGGTCTGTGGCAAGTTCGTCGTCGAGTTCGACATCGAAGGTCAGCTTGATGCCTTCCTTTGTCACTTCCATCGCAGATGGGAGGGGGCTGGCTTCTTCCGCGTTGCGGCGGATACGCTGAAGGCCTGCTTCTTGTGCGGCGTTGGTCTGCCAGCCGCGGAATCCGACAACAAACATCGATCCGTCAGGATGGAAGACGGCTCGTTGCGCCGAAGAGGAGAGCTTCACGGGGAGTTTGACAACGCCACCCTGATAGAACCCATCAGCAACTTTCTGGCGAAGGACGTGGTAGATGGAGGACTGACCGTAGGAAAGGTGGATGAGTTCGCCTTCTGCGATGCCAATTTTGGCGCCTTTGTCGACCCAGATCTGACCACCACCGGAGTTGTCGACGGACATTGGGAGGTAGCAGAGGGGTTCGGTGAATTCCGCTTTGTTTCCCTGACGAGTGTCTTCAACGCCGAAGAACGGAGTTCCGCGCTCAGGCTCATAATAGTTGATCTTGCAGCGTGGCTGCCAGGTTCCTTCATTTTCGCCGGAGGTGATCTCACCATTGGGTCCAATGCCGATACCACCGGGGGCGCGAAGGCCGGTTCCGATGGTGTAAAGGCGATCGCCGTCAGCGCTGATCTTCACGAAGGCTCCGTTGTGCGGGAGGATCTTATCGAAGCCGCGACCGCCGGGGCGGACGGGAGAGGCTTTGGCGAAGTAGAAGTTGCCTTCCTTGTCTGTTTCGAGACCGAACTGGAATTCGTGGAAGTTATTGGAGAGGTAGACGTCGTTGTTAAAGACCTCGAATTTGTCCGCTTCACCATCGTTGTTCAGGTCGTAGGTTTTGTAGATGCCATCGCGACCGGCGATGTGAGGGACGTCGTTGACAATCTTAAGGCCGAGTGGCTCGAAGAATCCGGTGGCGTAACGTTTCCAGGTGAGGTTCTTGAATTCCTTGAGGCCGGTGAGAAGCCAGATGTCGCCATCCCAAGTGGAGAGGAGGGCGCGATTGCCATCGGAGAAGAAGTCGATGTCGGACATGCGGACCTTGCTCTTGTAAGGGGACTTGTCGAGAGCCGGGGGAAGGGGAATCTGGTCAACGAGCCAAGGCTTGTCGGAGCCATCGATCTTGGGGGCGACCTCGAAGGTTTCCGGAGAAATGCCTGCTCCACCTTCCGTCATCGGAGTGAGGGCGACGGGAGCGGGTGCCTCGTCGGCGGGGTTTCCGGTGTAGAGAAGGGCAACCTTGGCGGGCTTTGCCGAGGGCTCAAGGCGGAGGTAGTAAATGCCGTCCTTGCTGGTGGTCTTGATCCCACTTCCGTCACTCTTGACCTTGAGGGCAAAATTCTTCTCGCTGGAAGAATCGAGGAGGCGGACGGTGAGGGCGTCCTCGTGTGGTGCAACTTCAAGATAGCGGACGAGTCCGTTATTGTGATCGGTCACGGTATCGAGGATGCTGGTGCCATTCACGGCGTAGTCGAGAATGACTTGGTTGCCGTTGCGGAAGTATCCTTTGAACTCAAGGTTGGAGAAGTTGCCGTATCCTTTAAGCGGGCGTTTGTCCTCGAATGACCCCGATTCGTCGGCCCAAACCGGGCCGTCGGCTGTAGTGAAGAGGTGAGAATCCTTGTTGTTGAACTGATTGACCCTGCCATGACCGCCGCCCCAAGGGGTGTTGATGAGGTTCACGCCCTGATCGGTGGCGGAGACGAGAGCGAGGGTTTCGGTGTTGAAAAGAGCAACACGATTTGGGAGGGCTGAGTAGGAGAGCGCGATGCCTTTGATGGCGGATTCGCGTCGCTCCCTGCCCTTGAACCAATCGCCAAAGGTTTGGAAGAAAGCAGGGCCGTGATCGGCAAGGTGATACCATTTCGCTTTCTTTGCACCTTTGATGTTGGAGGCATCGTTATTGTATTGAGTGAGAGCTGAGCGAGGAATGCCAAGTTCGCCCATGGCTGAGAGGAGGGAACTGGAGGCGAGTTCGTGGACTTTTACGTTGCGGAACTGGACGGGAGATCCGTCGTCATGGTTTTGGAGACCGAAATATCCGCTGGTGTCACCGCGACCGGGTTGACAGTCGAAGACGTTGATGAGCTTGCCGTTTAGGATGACCGCGATTTGGTCTCCGGCGGTGATGATTTTGTAAGTGTTCCATTCGCCGACCTTCATGCCTGGCTTGATAGCGGGCTGGATGTCGTAAATTGAACCCGTCTTAAGCTTGTCGGATTCATTGCCGCAGATCTGGATTTCGTAACCCTGTTTGACTGCGACCCAGGGGTCATCACCGGGATTGGGGAAGCGGACGAAGACACCGGAGTTGTCGGCATCCTCAGGAGCCATAAATTCGATCTCAAAGCAGGCGTTTTTATATTCCTTTTTGCCATACCACCAGAGGCCCATTCCGCCTTTGGCGGTTGAGATGCCGTCTTTAAGGGTAAAAGAGCCGGGGCCGGCTTGTTTCCAGTCAGCGGCAGATCCCGGAAGAACGGCCTGTGTTTCGACGCCGTGGAGGCCCGCGATGACAAGGGGTAGGAGAGCAAATCGTTTCATCATGTGTATTAGTGCCATTCTTACGCGATGGGTCAACGGGCTTTGTCATTTGAAGCGAAAGTTTGAAGCAAAAGTTGTTTTGAGGCTGGCTTTGGCCGACGGGCCTCCCTAGCTTCGCGCTCCGCTCCCCGGGCAGTCGCTGGTTTTCGCAAGGAAGCTGGAGGAAAGTCCGGACACTACAGAGCAGTGTGCCTCTTGAAAAAGAGGGACGGTGATTCGAGAGGATCGCTGGACAGATTAGTGCCGCAGAAAACAGACCGCCTTCTTCGGGAGGTAAGGGTGAAAAGGTGGGGTAAGAGCCCACCGCGCCGAGGGTGACCGAGGTGGCAGGGTAAACCTCTCACAGTGCAAGACAGAACAGGGGAAGGGCTGCTCGCCCGTTAAATCCCCGGGTAATAGTCGCAAAGATAAATGACTGCCGAAGCGTGGATAGGCCACGTGGAACAGAATCCGGCTTACAGGGGAGCGGCCTCTTTTTTTGAAGAGGGGTGGATGGAAGATGGAACGGTCTGGAGACCGTCCCTCCTTGGGACCTATTTGGATTTCGCGCAGCGGAAACCGGTGTGGTTGGCGGGTGCGAGAGATTCGGAGTAATGCCGCGCGCCCGGGCGGTAGCGGAGGCAGTAGGAGGTGTGGCAAAGGAACGAGCCTCCCTTGGTGACGTGGAGATAGCTTAGCGGGTGCTGTTTTCCGAAGACAATCGGGCTGGGCCATTTCTCGTGCTGTAAGAACCAATTGACCTCGGGTTGGCTCACTGCTCCGGAAGGGCCGGAGGGGTCATTTTTGGGTTTTTTGAGAAAGAGATCGTAAGCATCCGGGCGATAGTAGTCGGAGCAATGTTCCCAGACGTTTCCGGCCATATCGTAGAGGCCGAAGGAATTGGGCGGGTAGGATTTGATGGGAGCGGAGCCTTTGAAGCCATCGGTACCCGTGTCCTTGTGGGGGAATTCGCCTGTGAAGACATTGGCGAGCCATTTCTCGCCGGGTTTGGATTCGGTTCCCCAAATGTAGTCGAGACCATCCTTACCACCGCGGGCAGCGAGTTCCCACTCTGCTTCGGTCGGGAGACGCTTGCCGGCCCATTTGCAGTAGGCATTGGCATCCTCCCAGGTGACGCAAACCACGGGGTGGTTTTCCTTGCCCTTGAGATCGGAACCGGCGCCGGTGGGGTGTTTCCAACTGGCCCCTGCTTCAAAGCGCCACCACTGCCATTCGGCTCCTTCTCCGCGAAGTTCGACGGCCTTGGGCGGTCCTGAAAAAACGAGTGCGCCGGGCTTGAGTGCTTCGGGCGGGGCCTTGGGAAAGTCCTCGATTGACCAGCCGCGTTCGCCTTGGGTCTTGTAGCCGGTGGCATCGACGAATTTTTGGAACTGGGCATTGGTGACCTCGTGGGTGTCGAGGAAGAATCCACTCACGGTGACTTGATGAACGGGACGCTCTTCGGGGTTGAATGGGAGTTTGGGGTTCTCCTTCGTTCCCCGGGTGTAGGTCTTCCCTTCGATCCAAGCCATTCCCTCGGGCGCGGTTTTTTCCGGACTCGATTTAGGGGCGGTATCGGCTGCTTGCAGAAGGGCGATCGCGGGAAGGAAGAGGAGAAGACGTTTCATGAGGCTTGGATTCCGGAAGAGGACAATTTATCTACGGACATGACCACCACGAAGTTTCGTCCATGTATCGATCTGCATGAAGGTAAAGTGAAGCAAATTGTGGGTGGCACTCTCAACGAGAGCGGGGCGGTTGAGAACTTTGTCTCGGAAAAGGCGCCATCGTGGTATGCCGAGAAGTTCTCCGTAGATGATCTGCGGGGTGGACATGTCATTAAGCTGGGTCCAGGGAACGAAGAGGCTGCGCGGGAAGCGCTCGGAGCCTGGCCGGGTGGGCTCCAGATTGGCGGGGGGATTTCGCTGACGAATGCTGCGGATTGGCTCGAAGCCGGAGCAAGCGAGGTGATTGTGACGTCTTGGTTTTTTGACGACGAGGGACGTTTTTTGGAAGATCGGGCCGAAGCACTGGCAAGAGAGATTGGCGCAGAAAAGGTGGTTATCGATTTGAGTTGCCGGAAGGTGGAAGAGGGATGGAAAGTGGCGATGAACCGTTGGCAAACCATTACCGAGATGGCGGTGGATTTAAAGACGATCGATCATCTCTCGAAGTACTGCGGTGAGTTTCTCATCCATGCGGCTGACGTCGAAGGCAAGTGCGGCGGGGTCGATGTTCCGTTGGTGAATTTGCTGGGGCAATGGCAGGGCTGTGCGATCACCTACGCGGGCGGAGTTCGTGGCCTACAGGACCTCGAACTCATCAATGAGGCCAGCAGTGGCAGGTTGGATGCCACGGTGGGAAGTGCGCTTGATTTGTTTGGAGGGAGCGGGGTGTCCTACAAGAATTTACTAAAATGGAATCAAGGCTAGTCAGTTAGCTCTAACAGCTTATAAATCACCCTTACATGCCAAAACGTATTCTTATTACCGGGGGAGCGGGATTTCTAGGAAGTCATCTTTGTGATCGGATGATTGACGCGGGGAATGAAGTGATTTGTCTCGATAACTATTTCACCGGTCGTCGGCAAAACATCACCCACCTGTTGAGCCATCCAAATTTTGAATTAGTCAGGCATGATGTCATCGACCCGATTAAGTTGGAGATCGACCAAATCTACAATCTGGCTTGCCCCGCCTCGCCGATCCATTATCAATATAATGCCATCAAGACGATGAAGACCTCGGTGATGGGCGCCATAAACATGTTGGGATTGGCACGGCGGACGAAGGCCCGGATCCTGCAGGCTTCGACTTCCGAAGTATACGGAGATCCCTTGGTTCACCCTCAGACCGAAGACTATTGGGGGCACGTCAACCCCATCGGGATTCGTTCGTGTTACGATGAAGGGAAACGGTGCGCGGAGACCTTGTTTGTTGATTATCACCGCCAGAATGGGGTCGATATTCGGATCATGCGGATCTTTAACACCTACGGCCCGCGTATGAATGCCGAGGATGGTCGGGTGGTTTCAAATTTCATTGTCCAGGCTCTTAAGGGTGAGCCGATCACGATTTATGGCGATGGCTCCCAGACACGCTCGTTTTGCTACTGCGATGATAATATTGAAGGAATGATTCGACTGATGAACGGTGACCACATGGGACCGATTAATATCGGAAATCCCAATGAATTCACGATGTTGGAGCTTGCCAATGAGGTGATCGAACTGACGGGCTCAAAGTCTGAGATCGTGCATTTGGATCTGCCTCAAGATGATCCCAAACAGCGACAACCTGACATTTCTTTGGCAAAGAAAAATCTCGATTGGGAACCCAAGACCGAACTTCGCGAAGGTCTGGAAAAGACCATCGCCTACTTCGAAGCCGAGTTATCGGGGGAATAGGAGATTTCGTTGGCAAGGTGGTGCCCCTGCAGGTAGGGTCTACCTTAATATATGAAGTTAAAGTTTTGTGGAGCAGCAGGGACGACCACCGGGTCGCAGCATCTTTTGGAGGTGAATGGGCAGCGGATCCTTTTGGATTGCGGGCTCTATCAGGGAAGACGGATGGATGCCCACGAGGTGAATTGCTGCTTTCCTTATTTCGATCCCAAGTCGATCGATCATGTCGTGCTCTCGCACGCCCACATCGATCACAGCGGGAACCTCCCCAATCTTTCGAGCAAGGGATTCGAAGGGAACATTTACGCGACTTTCGCGACCCGTGATCTTTGTCAGGTGATGTTGGCGGATTCCGCCCGCATTCAAAAATCCGATGCGGAGTGGATGAACAAGCACCGCAAGAAAGAAGGGAAACCTTTGATCGAACCACTTTACACTCCGATCGACGCCGAGCTTTGTTTGCGACAGTTTGTAAATGTGGGCTACAACCGCAAGATCATGATTGCGAAAGGGGTCGAGCTGACCTTTATCGATGCCGGTCATATTTTGGGAAGTGCCCAGGTCATTCTCGACATCGAGGACGAGTCGGATGGCCAGAAAAAGCGCCTGCTCTTTTCGGGTGACGTCGGAAGAGGGAATAATGATCTTTTACGCGATCCCGTTGCGAGTGAGGATATTGATTTTGTCCTCATGGAAAGCACTTACGGTGGCCGTGAGCACGAGCTGAGTGCAGGGGCAGACGAACAAGTGGCTGGAATTTTAGCCAAGGCTCTTAAGAAGGGCGGGAAGGTAATTATTCCAGCCTTTGCGGTCGAGAGAACCCAGCAGCTCCTCTATGTGTTGCATGAGCTTTTCCGGAGCGGTGCGATCCCAGACACGCCGGTCTATGTTGATAGTCCGCTGGCAGTGAATGCCACGGAGATTTTCCGTCTCCACCCGGAGTGTTTCAACGATGAGGTTTACCAGGTTCTTTTTGACAAAAGCAACCCGTTTGGATTCGAGGGGCTCACCTTGATTCGCTCGGTGGCGAAATCGAAGGAATTGAACGATGACAAGCGACAGTCGATCGTCATCTCAGCATCGGGAATGTGTGAAGCCGGAAGGATTTTACACCACCTCAAGAACGGGATTGGCAATGAACGGAATACCGTCCTTTTCGTCGGCTACTGTGCGCAGAATACCCTCGGCTGGAAGATCCGTGAGGGGCATGACAAAGTTAAGATTTTCGGGAAGGAATATCCGGTGAAAGCAAGCGTGGAGATTATGGATTCCTTCTCCGGTCACGCCGATCACTCCGAGTTGATCGAATACTTTAACGCTATCAAAGGAGCGAAGAAAAAAGTCTGGCTCGTCCACGGTGAAAACGACCGCTCCGAAGCCATGTGCGAAGCTTTGAAGGAATTCCACGACGGTGAAGTCAGCGTCGCCGAACTCGGCAATACGGTGGAGTTTTAGAATAAGTGCTACGCCCAAGCCTTCCTAATAATCCTCGACCGGGCTCTGGCTCGGGTGGGCGGGGTCGAAGCGATCCTGCCCAATGATCTCGCGGGTGAGGTCATTCATTTCCGCGTTGATTTCTTCCCAGCGGGCTGGGTTGAAGGCGGGGGGCGGGTGGAGTTTATAACGTCTTTTTTCGATGCGGCGGAGTGAATCATCGTCGTGGACCTCAAGCTTGGCGAGGGCGGCTGGAAGGGAGGACATTTCGTGGCAAACGAGAGCGATATCGGCACCGGCTTCGAGGGCGAGTTTGATGTCGTTGCCGCGACCGTAGTTCCGGACGATGGCTCCCATGTCGAGGTCGTCGGTGAGGATGAGTCCTTTGTAGCCGATTTGATCGCGGAGAAGACCGGTGAGGATGGGGCGGCTGAGTGAGGCCGGCATGTCGGGATCAAGCTGCGGGAAGTTGAGGTGACAAGCCATGATGGCATCCAGCTCGGGCATGAGGGCGGTGTAAGGAAGGAGGTCTTCCTTGAGGAGATCGGCGCGGGAGATGTCGGCGACGGGGAGGTCGTGGTGGGGGTCGCTCAGGGCGAGGCCATTGGTGGGGAAGTGTTTGCCGCAGGAGAGGATTTTTTGCTTCCGCATCCAGCGGTTAAAGACCCCCGCGTTGTTAATGACAGTTTGTGAATCGCGGCCCCAGCAGCGACCACGGAGACCATTGTTCTGATCGGGGAAGTGGTCGAGATCGAGGACGGGGGCGAAGTTAAGATTAATACCTGTCTCTTATACACATCTCCGAGCCCACGAGACCGAGGCTGATCTCG
>CAJXVQ010000092.1 GCA_913060685.1 uncultured Verrucomicrobiales bacterium | reverse complement strand
CGAGATCAGCCTCGGTCTCGTGGGCTCGGAGATGTGTATAAGAGACAGGTATGGAGCGTCTCTTTAATGAGTATTACCAGACTGCAAAAATTCAGCGCGAAATCAATATCGACCGTGCGCGGATTCAGCGAGATAACAATGACCGTCTCGCCAATATCCGCGAGATCGACTCAAAGCTCCAGAAAATCAGGGAGCAGCTCAAGTCAGAGGATATCGGAGCAAAGGAGCGTGAAGATTTGCTCACTGAGTCACGTGAACTTTCCCAGGATGGAAAATCAAAGGAGCGGGAGCGGACTGAGTTTCTCGATCGTCGTAATCGCGCCTTGAGCGAGAGGATGCGCAAGCAAATGCGCGGTATTCTGGTGAAAATCCAGAGGACGGTCAGTGAGCGGGCTAAGGAAGGAAACTACGATTTTATCTTCGATTCATCCGGCAACAGTAATCAGGGAATTCCTTTTGTGCTTCATGCCCGGGAGACCACTGATCTTACTGACAATCTTCTCGAAGAGCTCAACAAGGACGCTGAGGAAGGGGAGTAATTCTTCCGAATCAATTTGCAATCCCTCCTGGTGTCTCTTGATTGGAAACAGTTTCAGGCTCTGATCGGTGTCGAAGCCGATCAGGAGTCCCGGAGTGTCTTTACCGGGGTGAATTCGCTGGACGAAGCGGTTCCCGGAGAGATCAGCTTTCTGGGGAATTCCCGCTACGAGCTACAACTTGCCACGACAAAGGCTTCGTTGGTTCTGGTGCCTCCGGGAGAGTTTTCGGGTCCCGAGGGCTGCCGCCTGATTGCAGTGGAGGCTCCCTCTGCGGCCTTTTCGAAAATCATTGATCACTTTCAGGCTCAGAGAGCTTCGTTCGAACCGGGCATCTCTTCCGGAGCACATCTGGCCGAGGATGTTGAAGTTGATCCTCTGCAGGTTCGGATTGCCCCCGGGGCTGTCATCGAGTCTGGAGCGCGCATCGGTGCCGGTTCCGTGATTGGAGCGGGATGTTTGATCGGAAAAGATGTCGTGATTGGCGCGAATTGCCTTCTCCATGCAGGCGCAATCATTCGGGAACGCTGCACCTTGGGAGACCGCGTTATTCTCCAGCCAAGCTGTGTCATCGGTTCAGACGGATATGGATTTGATCTTGTTGATGGACGTTTCCAGAAGGTTCCTCAGGTAGGAATTGTGGAAATTCAAGACGACGTCGAAATCGGGGCTGGTAGCTGTGTCGATCGGGCTCGATTTGGCAAGACGGTGGTCGGGGAGGGGACCAAAGTTGATAATCTCGTCCAGATTGCCCACAACGTGCAGATTGGGAAACATTGCCTGCTGGTAGCCCAGAGTGGGATTGCCGGGAGTTCGCGGTTGGGGAATTACGTGACAATTGCCGCCCAATCCGGGGTGGCTGGTCATCTGGACATCGCTGATCAGGTGGTTTTGGCTGGCAAGAGCGCGTTCCTTAAGTCGGTCACAAAGGCAGGTGTCTACCTGGGCACTCCGGCCCGACCGTTGCGGGAGGAGCAACGGAAGCTCGCGTCCTTGTCTCGTCTGCCCAAACTTCGAGATGAAGTTTATGAGCTAAAAAAGAAGCTGGAGGAACCTTCCTGAGAATGACACCCTTCGCGCGTAAGCGCCCTAATCCCGGCCCTGACCAGACTTAACCATGAGATTTTCCATGTCCCGCCAGTTATCACAAAAATTTGCTTTGTTTTCCCTCTTTCTAAGCATGGCCGTCACCGCATCAGGAGGACAGCTGAAGGTTGCTACGGTGGATGTGACGAAGCTGGTCAACGAGTTCCACGAAACCAAGGCCGTGGTAGCCGAGGAAAGAGTTGATCTCGAAGACCTTCAGAAGGCTGACGGCGGTCGAGTGGCTGTCATGCAAGGAGTAATGAAGGAGCTGCAGAAACTCCAAAATGAATTCAACGATCCCTCTCTCTCTCCAGACATACAAGTCGAGGTGGAGAAGCTGCAGAAACTCCAAAATGAATTCAACGATCCCTCTCTTTCGCAAGCGAAGAGAGAGTCAATTGCCACCGAGGCAAAGGCCGCGGAGATGGAGTTAGCCCGCTTAAGAGAGTCAATTGCAACCAAGGCAAAGGCCGTGGAGGCGGAGTTAGCCCGCTTAAAAAAAGACCGCGAAGAGGTCCTGAACCGCCGACGCTCTGAGTTGAACCAAAAGATGCGCGGGTTGATCGCTGATATCCGGAGCAAGGTGATGGTTGCGGTTAATGCTCACGCCGCGACTCTGGATGTCGACTATGTCTTTGACGAATCAGGTCTTACGACTTCAGGGGTTCCATTTTTGGTCTACGTGCGAAATCGAATCGATTTGACAGATGCCGTCCTGGAAAAGTTGAATAAAGATGCTCCGCCAGCCCCCCCGACAGATAAACCCGGAAGTGATCCAACCAAATAAATTCATTTTTTTAAATCCAACAGCCCTTCATCACTATGAAAAGACTCAAGCCTATTTTAGCCCTCCTATTCGGAGTCCTCATCGCCGCACCGCTCTCCGGCCAGGAAAAAGATGACAAGATCGGAACCGTAAACATGCAGCAGCTCCTCGCTGATTATTTCAAGTTTGCACAAAATAAGGAGACCTTCATGGGATACGAAAAGGGCATTCTGGCTAAGGACCAAGTCCGGGTCGAGTCCATCAAGGCACTTGTTAAAGAGAGTCAGGATATTGCAAAGGAGGCTGAGTCCTCCTCCATTACCCGTGAGCAAAAGGAAGAGCTTTTCCAAAAAGCTGGAGCTCTAAATCGAGAGGCTCAAGCGCTTCAAAATGAAAGAATTGCGTGGCTGAATCGGAAGAAGGCAGCTTTCAATGAAAAGCAGGCCGTCGAACTTGGAATTCTTCGTAAAGAAATCATGGTGATGGTGAAGGAAATCGGGGACGCTCAAGAGTTTGACTTTATTTTCGACCGCAGTGGTAGCAGCGGTGCTAGTATCCCCATTCTCTCGTATGCCAAGGATGCCACCGATCTCACCCCGCTTCTTCTGGAGAGGATCAACCGCGATGCTCCGCCCGAGGATGTGGAGAAGCCCGGCGAGGAAGAGCCAGACGAAGAAAAGCCGGCGACTGAAGGCTCCGGAGAGTAATTTCTAAGCAAACTGGTCAAAGATTGACATTGCAGGGCCAATTTTACGGGTGTCTAGTGACAGCTATGAAATTGGCTTTTCTCTTTCTCCTGATTACGGTCCCTCTGCACGCGCTTCCGAACGCAGTTTTCGGAGCACTTGCGCAGCATGAGAGCCCGCTCAATGGAGAGGACCTCACCGATGTCCTGCTCGCTGCGGGACTCTGGGATGGTTCTGAAAAGTTGCCGGGTGAATGGGAGATTGATGCCGGGGTTGCGAACGCGAGTTCGGCATACCTGATGGCCCGCCCAAAGGTTTTCGGCGTTGAGGCACTCCTTGTCCGGGCGCTGAAGCGTGACGAGAAACTTGAAGAGCTTCAAATTACCTTCGCCGATGCGGGGTCCTTCTTCGGGTATCTCGACCGGAATCTTCCCGAGGGAGTGGGTCGGGATGACGCCATTGCGCTTATTCAAGAGCGGGTGGACAAAAAGAAGGCCGAGTTTTCGAAAGTCTACGCGGCGGCCTCTCGGGAGCTTGAGTCTGGTCTCAAGAATTTTGATGATCGTCCGCGGGATTCAAAAAGAGGGAGGACTCGCGATTTGCGAGCGGACTATCGTGAGTTTGAGCATGAAAAGGCCGGGCTTGTGATTCAACTGTTGGATGCCGCGGATCGGCTTCTGAGAGTGAGCATTCGCAGAAAGAATGCGGAGGTGAAGTCATGGCTCGATGTCTCGCAAGAGGAATTGGGAACGAGCGAGAGGCTCAAACTTCTGCAGGAAAAGGTCACCCGGACCAAAGGAGGTGATGTTCTTCTCGATCAGGTCAAGGTCGTCCCTCAAGGCTACCGGCCTTATTGCGGCCTGAATACCCTTGTCATGGTCGCCCGGTATTTGGGGCTCCATCTGGACGAAGATTTTCT
Organism: uncultured Verrucomicrobiales bacterium; assembly: GCA_913060685.1. GTDB lineage: Bacteria > Verrucomicrobiota > Verrucomicrobiia > Verrucomicrobiales > Akkermansiaceae > SW10. The sequence goes on along the minus strand of CAJXVQ010000092.1, from coordinate 12,117 downwards.
TGCGGTTGCGGGGAAGTTCCAGAACACCGGATCGGCGGCTGGTTCTGATATGTTGGGCCTTTATAGCTCGGTGGCGCGTGAGGCCCGTTTCAATCTGAATCGAACCAGCGATTACGATCATGAAACGGTCCGCCGTTCCATCCGGGCGGGGATGCCGGTTATCGTCTGGCGTCGATGGGACTCACAACGTGACCAACTCCATTCCAGGGTGTCGCGGGCCTTTGATCAAGGCGGGAAGGCGATGTATGAACGGCCGTCCGAAGAAGCTCTGCCATCGAAGAAGAAGCGGTCACCGCTTCATGCCTCCGTCATCGTGGGCTACAACGATGAGCGAAAAGAGGTCATTTTCCTCGAGAGTTGGGAGGGGATTTCGAAGCCACGGCGTATGCCCGTGAGTGAGGTTGCTCACACCGCTGATTTGACGTTTTCATTCCGCCCATAGACGACTCTTACGACTCACAAAAGGCGCGATGGCGGAGGAGGTGGTCGCAGAGGATCAGATTGGTCATGGCCTCCACGATCGGGACGGCTCGCGGCAGGACACAGGCATCGTGACGACCGCGGCCTTTCAGTTCGGTGTCTTTCATGTCACTTGAGACGGTGGCTTGTGATGACATGATGGTGGCGGTGGGCTTGAACGCGACCCGGAAAAGAATGGGTTCGCCATTCGAAATACCACCCTGGACTCCTCCGGAGTTGTTGGTCTTGGTTCTCACTTTGTCCTCGTCCATATAGAAGTGATCATTGTGCTCGGCACCGGTCATGGTTGTGCCGGAGAATCCGGATCCAATTTCAAATCCCTTGGTGGCTGGAATGGAAAGCATGCCCTTTGCCAGATCTGCTTCGAGGCGGTCGAATACGGGTTCGCCAAGTCCGGGAGGGCATCCGCGGACGACGGCTTCGATCACGCCTCCGATGGAGTTCCCTTCCGAGCGGATCTGTTTGATGCGGGTGATCATTTCTTCCGCCACGGCTGGGTCTCCGGTGCGGACAACATTGGACTCGATCCCCGCCGAGGTGACGGTGAGGGGATCAATGTTGCCTTCGATATTCTGAATGGTTTTTACCCAGGCGAGAGCCTCCAGATCGGGATAGAAGTGTTTGAGAACTTTTTTGGCGATGGCTGCTGCCGCGACCCGTCCAATGGTTTCGCGCGCAGATGAACGGCCTCCACCCTGCCAGTTGCGGGTGCCGTATTTCGCATCGTAAGTGTAGTCGGCGTGCGATGGCCGGTATTTCTCCGCCATTTCCGAGTAGGCTTCCGGACGGTGATCTTTATTCCGGACGAGAACAGCGATCGGAGATCCGAGGGTCTTGCCTTCAAAGGTTCCGGAGAGAATTTCGCATTGATCGGCTTCGTTGCGGGGAGTGGTCACTTCCGACTGCCCGGGGCGACGGCGGTCGAGTTCGTGTTGCAAGTCTGCTTCGGTGAGCGGAATGAGGGGAGGGCAGCCGTCAATGACGACGCCGACGCCTCCACCGTGGGATTCGCCGAAGGTTGAAATACGGAAAAGTTGACCAAGTTGGCTGGACATGCGCGCGACTCTAGCAGCGGAATTGAATCGGGCAAGAGTGGGGCGATGAATCAGCGCGGGAGGGTGTTTCGGAGGGTTCGGCTCGCATCCTCACCGGATTCAATGGAAGTTCCTCGAACTCCGTAGAGGTAGACGACTTCTACGAGTTCTTTTTCGAGCACCTGGTTGATAAGGTCTTCCGCTGAAAGAGCGAGGCGGCCACTCTTTTTCAAGAGCTCCAGGCGCCAAGAGCCAATACCATGGAAGGAGCGGTAAACGACCTCGGTGCAGGCGAGGCGTTCGGCTTTACGGAAGTCAAAGATGAAGTCGAAGAGCTTGCCCTCGTGGGACAATGCGCGGGTCAGGGCTTCGCGCAGTTCCTCGGGGCTGACCTTGGGGCGCAGGATCAGGAAGGCATCGACAGAAAGGGTCTCCCGGAGTTCTCGAAACCGAACGCCGTCCTTTTTGGCCTCGAGGACGGTGATTGCGTCGTCTCCGGTAGCAGGAAGACCGAGTTTTTCCCGTTCGTCCCTCCGGCCAATGTAGAGGGCGGCATGGGGCCAGAAGCCTGGGAGGAAGAGATTGCTCATGGCATCATCATGCCGGGTGATGAGAATGTCTCCCGGTTTGAGCCGCTTGCTGATATCCTCAAGGATCCGGGCGGTGACCCGCTTTCCTGAACCTCTCGCCTTGATAAAGGGCTGCTTCAGTTCGGCGATCGCCGACCCGCTGAGGCGAAAGAGGTGGAACATGACCTTGGTGTAACCGGAGCCGGCACTGCGCCCGAGAGAGTAGAGTCCGTATTCAAGGAGCGAACGGCCGAGGGATCTTTTGCGTTCGTCAAAGAGGGGCTCTTCTCTTTCGAGCCAGAGAACGAGTTGTCCGAGATCTGAAGCTTCCAGTTCTTCGTGGATCTGAGTACGATAGAGTTCGTAGAAATCACGAGCTTGCCGGTATCGCCACTGCGCGTGCGGAGAACTGAGGCTTCGGTAGATTCGCGTCAGAGTTTTGCGGGGAAGTTGATAGCGTGGTTCCGCCTCGTCGAGTTTGGTGAGGGCGACGGGATACTCCCTTGCGAGTTCGATGAGGTATCCCGCACTCCGCACGAGCATGGAAGCGGCACAGAAGGCAATTCCAAAAATACGCAGGTCTTTGCTTTTGAGATGGGGCTCCAGTTCGTGAATCATTTGCCAAAGGGTGGCTCTGGCGGCGAGATATCTCAGGTAGGCATCTCGAAGGCGCTCATCTTCATCGGGGAGATAGTAGCCACGAGCCTGTGCGGCCCGGGCATCCGCCACTTCGGTCTTGAGATTATCACGTCGAGGAAGGGCAGGGCGAACTCCTTGAAGGACCCGCCAGGCTGATTCCACGATCTCGTTCGACATGGTTGGGATCGTCCACAGGTATTGAAAATCCGTCAACCACGGGTCTCTAACAATTTCAGATCAAGCAAGGGTGGTGAATTCGGGTTCATCATACAATGTGGGGGGGCGTCAACCCCTATAAATAAAGGGTTTCAGGCTTATTTTAGCTTTACAAACTAAACGGCTCACGGATGATCGGCCTGCTATGAATAAAGGTGAACTCATCGAAGCAGTCCAGAAAGCCCTCGGAAAAGAAGCAACCAAGCGTCAGGCGGAAGAATCCGTCGCCGCTGTGCTCGACTCCATTGCCAAAGGTGTGAAAAAAGACAAGAAGGTCCAGATCATTGGATTTGGAACTTTCGAAGTGAAGAAGCGTGCCGCCCGTATGGGACGTAACCCTAAGACCGGAGAAGCAATGAAGATCAATGCTTCCAAGTCTGTTGGCTTCAAGCCTTCTTCGACTCTCAAGAAGTCTCTCTAAAGTCCCTGCCAGGTCCTTAGACTTCATTGATTTAATACGAAAGCAGCCCGGTTGTCTCTTACGGCAATCGGGCTTTTTGTTTCCCTCGTAATCCCTCAGAATCGCCGTAGTCTCTCCCCAATAGCAGATGCCATCCAGTACCGTCGAAAACTACCTGAAAGCAATCTGGTCCTTGCAGGAGCAAGGGGAAAAGGGTGGATTGGTTCCAATTGGACAGGTGGCGGAGAAGCTCTCGGTTACTCCGGGGACTGCGACGACCATGATGAATCAGCTCGAGAAAAAAGGGCTGGTTGACTACACGCCAAGGCGGGGCGTTCGCTTGAATGAGACCGGCCGCAAGCTGGCGATGAAGGTGCTTCGTCGCCATCGGCTGGTTGAGACTTTTTTGGTTAAGATCATGAAGTTGGATTGGGCGGAGGTTCATGAAGATGCCGAAGTTCTCGAGCACGTAATCTCGGACCGCCTTTTGGTCCGGATGGATGAAATGCTCCATCATCCCACCCACGATCCCCATGGCTCCCCCATTCCCGGTTCCGACGGTCGGTTGGAGCAGGATGGTACGGCAGTTCTCGCCGATTGTCCGCCCGGGCGCTACACCTTAAAAAGAGTCCGTGAGGATCAGCCGACCTTCTTGCAATGGTTGTCCGGGCTTGAGCTCGTGCCGGGAACCCATTTCACCCTTTCGGAAAAAAACCTGGAAGCAGGGACTCTGAGTCTAGGCCTTCCGGGCCGATCCGAGCTCATTCAAATTTCGCTTCCTGCTTCGCGATCTCTTTTGGTTGTGAAAGTGTCTTGATGATTCCGCCGTATCGAATGTCGGGATATTATCTTCATTCCATCCCTCTTCTGCCATGAAATCTGTCATTGATCGTCGTCGCTTCCTGCTCAAAACCGCCGGGGCGACCCTCGCGCTTCCCGGGCTGTCCTCTCTGATGGCCAAAACGAGCAACTCGATGGCGACTTTACAGGCGACCAGGGGCGCTGGAATCGGAGCGCGACGCTTTGTTGCGATCGGGAATTTATTGGGCTTCCAGCAAAAGAGCTTTTTCCCCGCAACGGCAGGGAAAGGCTACGAGAAGACCACCTTGCTGAGTCCACTCGAAAAATTAAGGAACGAGCTGACCGTCTACCGTGGCCTCGATCACGGGATCAAAGGAGGGCACTTCGCGGTGCATTCATTTTTATCCGGCGTGCTTCACTCTGAAGCAAAAGACCGCGAAGACGGAAATGTCACCATCGATCAGTTTCTCGCCGAGAAAGTCGGCAATCAAACCAGGTTTCCCTCTCTTACGGTAGGATCGGAAGGTGGAATTCACGGAGGCTGCCAGCTGTCATGGACGCGGTCCGGTGTCAGGGTCCCTCCGATCACGAATCCGGGGGAGCTTTTTGAGCGCCTCTTTGTCGATGATACTCCGGAAAGACGCCGTCAGCGCGGACAAGAAAACAAGCTTCAGAAATCGATTCTAGATGCCGTCAATGAGGAGGCCAAGGGGCTGTCACGAAAAGTGAACCACGAGGACCGTGAAAAATTGGACGAGTATTTCACTTCGATCAGAGATGTGGAAAAGCGGCTCGAATTGCGGGGCCGTTGGGCGGATCACGCCAAGCCCGGAGCTCCATTTGAGAAGCCGGCGAATGCGAATACGGTGGATGATTTGCCGATGCTTTATGAGCTGATCGCCTTGGCCTTGCAAACTGACTCGACCCGTATTGCGACTCTGGAGATTGGAGGATCTTTCCTTCCGCAGAATCTTGGGATCAACAAGTCATACCATAGCCTTTCCCACCATGGGAACAAAGAGGATGCCATCGCGAATCTGATCGCACTGGAGACCTATCAAATCGACCACTTCGGGAAGTTTCTGAACCGCTTGTCCTCGGTCAAGGATGGCGAGGGAACCCTGCTTGATTCGACCTCAGTGCTCTTTGGTAGCGGGATCGGGAGTGGGAACTCCCACACCAACTCCGATCTCCCGCTTGTTTTGGCTGGAGGTGGCTATCGTCACGGTGAGTTCAAGAAGGTGGAAGGCAAGGGAATCAACAAGGTTCCTCTTTGTAATCTCTTTGTCGATCTTGCCCGGCGAATGGGAGTCGAGACGGATTCGTTTGGTAATAGCACCGGCACTTATTCCTAGGGGCTGGATTCGACCACCCATGAAAAGAGGCAAAACGATTCTCATGGTCATCGCGACCATTGGCGTGATTTGTTTTCCGGCTTCGGCCGAGAAATCGTTGTCAGGGAAGGTGATTGATGACTTTCTCGCCGACTATTGCTACGACTGCCACGACTCGGCGACCCAGAAAGGGGAGAGGGAATTTGAGAGTTTGAAGATCCCGCTGCAGTCGGTGAGTGATCTCATCATGGCGCAGGAAATCATCGATCAGGTGACGCTGAAGGAGATGCCGCCAAAGAAGAAGGACCAGCCCGGGGATGATGAACGTTTGGAGGTCATTCGGGCCTTGCGGGGAGAAATTAACTCGGCCCGAGGGCGCTTCAAAAGCAATGGTGGGAAGACCGTGATGCGGCGGCTTTCCAATCGGGAATACGAAAATACCCTGGAAGTTCTATTTGGGAGAAGAGTGGACACCTTGGGGCTGACTCTCGATTTTCCGAAGGAAAAGACGAGTCGTCATATCGATACCAATGGCGAAACCCTCGTGACCTCGGGATTCCTTGTTGATCAATACTTTCAGGCCGCGCAGAGACTGGTTGAAAATCGGCTGGGGCGACCGGAGATGAAGCCGAAGAAGTGGCACTTTACCGAGAATTTCAAACAGTATGAAGAACTCGCCGGATCACATCGATCCGTTTTTAAAAACAAATTTCTCTGCGTCTACGAGCAACCGGACACGGACACGAGGCAGGGAAGCTATGGGCATATTGAAGACTTCCTGGAGGGAGTGCCGGTTTCGGGAATCTACGAATTAGAGATCCTGGTGCAGGGGATGCATCGTGACACCCACTACGACCCCAAGATCTTCGGGATCGATTTGAGCGAACCTTTTATCCTGGGCGTGGTTCCTGGTGATGCCACCAAGGGGCACATTCACTACCCTCAGCGGATCGAACCACTCCTCGCGCAATCGGTGGTGCCGGATGACAAGCCCGGGTGGATCAAGTTCCGGGTTTGGCTTGAGGTCGGCCAGACGCCCCGGTTTACCTTTCCGAATGGGCCCTATGAATCCAGGCGGTCTGTCCTTGAGCTCAACAAGCGTTATGAGAAGGAGTTTAAGAACCCCTCGAACGGAGTGAGTCGGGCCGCGCTTTTGCGGGAAGGGAAGCTGCCTCATCTTCGGATTTCCGAGATTAAGATCGAAGGCCCTCTCCTTGAGAAAGGGGGCTCCAGGGAAGAGCTCGCCGTCTTTGGTCAAGGGGGATTTCAAGCTGATCAGGCCCTGCCGCAATTGGAGGGTTTTGCCAGGCGTGCCTTCCGCCGTCCTCTTGATGATGCCGACCGAAAGCGTGTTCATGGATTCTATCAGAAACGGATTGATGATAAGGCCGCGCCACGTCAGGCGGCGTTGGATACCCTGAAGTTGATCCTTTGTTCTCCGTCATTTTTCTATCTTAGCGAAATTACGCCGGAGGAGAAGCCGGTCTTGAAATCATACGATCTGGCATCACGTCTTTCCTACGCTTTATGGGCCGGGCCACCCGATAAGGTTTTGCTGGAACTCGCTGGTTCCGACCGGCTCAAAGATCCCAAAGTTCTTCGAAATCAGGTGGCGCGACTTCTTTCGGATCCACGTTCGGAAGGTTTTGTAAACGGCTTCCTCGATTCATGGCTGAACCTGCGGAGTCTCGGAACCATGCCTCCGCCGCGAGAGCAGGCACGACGATATTACTCTGAGAATTGGCCTGCTTCGATGAAGGAAGAGGCGAGGCATTTTTTCGGCCATCTATTGCGTGAAGATGCACCGGTGACCGATTGGCTTGATGCTGATTACACCTTCGTCGATAAGTATCTCGCAACTCTTTATAAGTTTCCGGAAGCCGAAAAACTGAGACTGAAAGATGGCTTCCAAAAAGTGACGATCAAGGATCGGAGGCGTCGTGGCGGTGTGCTGGGAATGGCCGCAGTTTTGACGGTGAGTGCAAATGGGGTCGAGACCTCCCCGGTCACGCGCGGGGTGTTTGTTTCTGAGAATATTCTTGGGGTCGTTCCTCCTCCGCCACCTGATGAAGTCCCGCCGATCGAGCCTGATGTGCGGGGCGCGACGACCCTACGCGAACGACTTGAAAAGCACCGCGAGTCAAAGACGTGTGCGGAGTGTCACCGGAAAATTGATCCGCTCGGGTTTGGTCTCGAAAGTTTTGATCAGCTGGGCCGTTGGCGTCAAAACTATCCCAAGGAGAATAAGAAGGCGAAGGCGTTGAAGATCGATGTTTCAGGTGAGATGTCCTCGGGTGAGAAGTTCGAGGGATACTCAGAGTTGCGAAAAATTCTGACTTCCACGCGTTCGGGAGTTTTTGAGAAGCACCTAATTTCCACCTTGCTGACCTACTCCACCGGTCGCCACATGGAGGCAGTTGATCAATTCGAAATCGACGATGTGCAAGCGAGGTTTCAGGCTGGTGGCGGCGGAATGAAAACACTCGTGGTTGAAGCGCTTGCGAGCGAAATTTTTCGTTCCCGTTAACCGTCGCAAAGTGCCGGGCGTTCGTCGGCAAGTGTTTTTTATCAGTAAGAGCTTAGCTGCAAATGCCCAATTCACGACCCACTTCGACGAAGGCTTCCAAAGCCTGGTCGAGGTGGTCCTTTGTATGGGCTGCTGAAATTTGGGTTCTAATACGGGCTTTCCCCTGTGGAACGACCGGAAAGAAGAAGCCGATGGCGTAGATATTTCTTTCCAGAAGTTTCGCCGAGAACTGCTGGGAAAGTTCGGCATCTCCCAAGAGGACAGGGGAGATCGGGTGCTCTTCGCCAAGGATCTCGAAGCCGGTTGAGGCCAAGCCATCGCGGAAGTATTTCGTGTTTTTCTTCACCCGGTCGGCAAACTCGTTCGTTGCCGAGAGCATTTCGAGCACCTTCAGGGAAGCGGCCACGATGGGGGGCGCGATGCTGTTTGAGAAGAGGTAGGGGCGGGAACGTTGGCGCAGGAGATCAATGATTTCCTTCTTACCGGAAGTATATCCGCCCGAGGCTCCGCCAAGGGCTTTGCCGAGGGTGCCGGTGGTGAGGTCGATTTTGCCCATGAGGCCGCAGTGTTCGTGGGTGCCGCGGCCGGTCGCGCCAAGGAAGCCGGTGGAGTGGCAATCGTCAAAGTGAACGAGGGCATGGTATTTGTCGGCGAGCGCGTGGATGCCGGCGAGGTCGGCAATGACGCCATCCATCGAGAAAGAACCATCAGTGGTGATGAGCTTGTGACGGGCTCCTGCCGCGTCGGCTTCCTGAAGTTGCTTTTCGAGATCGGCGAGATCGTTGTTGGCGTAGCGGAAGCGCTTGGCTTTGCAGAGACGGACACCATCGATGATGGAGGCGTGGTTGAGCGAATCGGAAATGACGGCGTCTTCGGCGGTGAGGATGGTTTCAAAAAGCCCCCCATTGGCATCAAAGCAAGACGGGTAGAGAATGGTTTCTTCGGTGCCGAGATATTCGCTGAGAGCTTCTTCGAGTTGGCGGTGCAAGGTCTGCGTGCCGCAAATAAAGCGCACCGAGGCGAGTCCGAATCCGTGGGTGGAAATTGCCGAACGAGCCGCTTCACAGACTTCGGGGTGATTGGATAAGCCGAGGTAGTTGTTTGCGCACATGTTGATGACGCGGCGGCCACCTTGCAGGGTGATCTCGGCATCTTGTGCCGAGGTAATCTGGCGTTCGTTCTTGAAGAGACCGGCGGCTTTAATTTCCTTGAGGGTCCCGGCGAGCTGGCTTTGAAAATTTTCAGTAAACATGGGTTTGAAGTGGTAAAGAGTTATCCGAGATCGGCCCAATTCAAGATGACTTTCCCGCATGACCCTTCATTCATGGCAGAGAAGCCTTTCTCGAAATCGGTGAAATCCAAGCGATGGGTGATGACCGATTCGATCTCGAGACCCGACTGGATCATTGAGGTCATCTGATACCAGGTCTCGTACATTTTGCGTCCATAGATTCCCTGGATGGTGAGTGAATTGAAAATGACCTGATTCCAGTCGATCCCGATGCCTGGCTCGGGGATGCCAAGGAGTGCGATTTGGCCGCCGTGGCGCATGTTGGCGATGAGGTCGTTGAACGCGAACTTGTTGCCGGACATTTCAAGTCCAACGTCGAAGCCTTCGGTCATACCGAGATCTTTCTGCACTTCGGGAAGGGTTTCCTTGGTGACATCGATAGTCCGGGTGGCTCCTAATTTTGTAGCAAGATCGAGGCGCCTGGGGTTGAGGTCGGTGACCACGACGTGACGGGCACCGGCATGTTTGGCAATGGCCGCCGCCATGCAGCCGATGGGGCCAGCGCCGGTGATGAGGACATCCTCGCCAAGCAGTGGGAAGGCCAGCGCGGTGTGGGTGGCATTGCCAAAGGGATCAAAGATGGCGGCGCTATCCTTGGAGACTTCCGGCGCAAGTTTCCAAACGTTGGTGGAAGGCAGGACCATAAACTCGGCGAAGGCACCCGGTGAGTTTACACCCACTCCCTTGGTGTTCTTGCAGTAGTGACGTCGCCCAGCGAGACAGTTGCGACAGCGGCCACAGATGAGGTGACCCTCGCCCGACACGAGATCGCCGATCTCGAGAAAATCGACATCTTTACCGAGTTCGACAATGCGTCCGACAAATTCATGCCCCACGACGAGCGGAACCGGGATCGTTTTTTGGGCCCAGGAGTCCCAGTTGTAAATGTGCAGGTCCGTTCCGCAGATGCCGGTGCGATCGACCTGAATCAGGACGTCACGTGAGCCGGGAACGGGTTGGGGAACATCAGTGAGAGTGAGGCCGGGAGCGGCTTCGGTTTTGACGAGAGCTTTCATTTATTGTCCGAGAAGGTGGGTCCGCATGTTTTGGAGAACTTCGGTGAAACGTTCCTAATGAGCACCGCCAACTTCGGCGGTGATCGGATCGGCGAGATTCGAACCCATTGCTTTTGTAGCAGTAGTGAGGAAAATGCGTCGCTTCATGCAGGAACGATAGAACGAAGTTTTTGGGATTACGAATTAGAAAACGCTTTTTTCCAGCGTATGAGTCTCGTGATGAAGCGCTTCCTTTCCCTTTTTATTCTTCCTGTGCTTGCATCCGGAGATGTCACCTTCGAGAAGGAAATTAAGCCGCTTCTTGAAGACTATTGTTTCGACTGTCATGGCGACGGTTCTGCCAAGGGGGAGTTCTCGATGGATGAATACGAGGATCTTTCGGAGCATCTGGGCGACGTTGAACACTGGCTTGCGGTGTGGCGGAATGTCCGCTCGCAGATCATGCCTCCGCCAAAGAAGGATCAACCGGACCTTGAGGAAAAACGCCAGCTGATGGGGTGGATTGAAAAGCGCATCTTCAAGCTGGATCCCAAGAATCCGGATCCCGGCCGCGTGACGATCCGGCGACTGAATCGGGTGGAATATTATTTTGCCATCAAAGACCTTCTCGGAGTGGAATATCTGACTTGGGAGAACTTTCCGGCCGACGATACCGGATACGGTTTTGATACCATCGGGGATGTCCTCTCGATTTCCCCCTTGCACATGGAGAAATATCTCGAAGCGGCTTCCTCGATTGTCGAGAAAGCCCTTCCCAAAGGGACTGCGGCACAGACTCCCGTTCGTCGTTTTGAGGGGAATCGCTTCCGGAAGGAAGGGGATGACAAGCAGGGCGCCGACTGGTTGGCTTTTAAAAATGAGCGTAAGGTTCAGCTCAAGGGTGAAGCACCGGCCAAAGGAGTTTATCAAGTGTCGCTCGACTATGCCGTTCGCGGTTCTGCCTCCGCCACCGATCAGAGCGCGCGACTGGAACTCCGGGTGAACGGGAAGAAAATATCTGATCGCACCATTGGTTGGGATCAGCGCGATAAAATTACAATGGCCGGCCAGGCCGATTTGGTGAAGGGCGAGAACACAGTCGAGGTGCGTATTTTCCCAAAAAACCCTCCGGGTGAGGGGCAGGGTGAGCAATCGGTGGTGCTGAAAGAGTTAACGATCAAGGGGCCGCTTGATGGGAGCTTTAAGGAGTATCCGAAAGGGTATGAAATGATTATGGTCGATGGTGTCGCGCCAGACGACATGAGGGAGCGGGAGCTCTATGCTCGCAAAATTATGCGGAGCTTTGTGAGTCGGGCCTTTCGCCGACCGCTTGACCGAGGCACGGTGGCGCGACTCGTCTCGATGGCGATGCAGGTGGATCAATCTCCGGGACAGAGTTTTGAGGATGGGATCAAGCATGCCATGACCGCCGTTCTCGCCTCGCCGAGATTTCTCTTCCGTGCCGAGATTCAGCCGGAACCCAACAACAAGGGGAAGGTCGTGCAACTGGACGAATACGCACTCGCTTCCCGTCTTTCCTTTTTCCTTTGGAGCTCGGTCCCGGACGACGAATTACTGAGTCTCGCCTTTAAAAAGGAGTTGCGAAAAAATCTCCGTCCCCAAGTGGAGCGGATGATCGCGAGCCACAAGTCGCGCCGCTTTGTTGATAATTTCGTGGGCCAGTGGCTTCAGGCACGGGACGTTGAAAATGTCGCCATCGATCCTCGCCGGGTCTTGGGGATTCGAGATGGCGGTGAGGCCGACCGGATCTTTAGCGGCCGGCTGCGAACTGATATGAGGCTGTCTCTTATACACATCTCCGAGCCCACGA